>WRJQ01000018.1 GCA_009778485.1 Oscillospiraceae bacterium | reverse complement strand
TGTTTGTTTTTACATTGGGTTTAAGAAGGGTCCCCCCGACAAAAGCACGCCCGCCTCTTTTTGGCGCTTTTCCCGCCAGACTTCGCCCAATATGTTGGGTAATACACATAGTATTACCGCAACATATTAGACTCGCCTGACGAAAAAATCACACAAAAATCGTCAGACGCGGTTTTGTCGGGCAAACCATAGAGTAATAGTGAAAAGGGTTGTTTGTTTGATAGAGTATACTCTCAATCGTTCAAGTCGCAAGTCGGTCGCTATCTACGTGCGCGACGGGGCCGTCGAGGTGCGCGCGCCGCTGCGGATGCCCAAGAGCGAGATTGACCGTTTCGTAACCGAGAAGGATAGCTGGATTCGCGACAAGGTCGCGGAAACCGGCGAGAGGCTGGCTAAGCGGGAGGCTTTCTCGCTGGATTACGGCGATAAAGTCCTCTATCGCGGAGCGGAGTACCCGATCGTCGCGATACCGGGCAATACTGTCGGTTTCGATGACGATGCTTTCTTCATGCCGCCCGGCCTTCCCCCTGAGCATGTAATAGGCGCCTGCATCCAGATATACCGCTTGCTTGCAAAGCGAGACCTCACCGATAGAGTCTATGACTATGTTTTTAAGATGCACGTATCGCCGACTTCCGTCAAGATCAACGGCGCGAAAAAGCGCTGGGGCAGTTGCTCAACGAACAGGAGCGTCAATTTTTCGTGGCATCTGGTCATGGCGGACGACGATGTCATCGACTATGTCGTCGTCCACGAACTGGCGCACCTAAAGGAGATGAACCATTCGGAGCAGTTCTGGTCCATCGTCGGCAGCATGCTGCCCGACTACGCCGAGCGCAAGGCTAGGCTTTACACGCTGCAGAAGCGGTTAATGGACGAAGGTTGGTAGGGGGCGTGTCGAGTCCGACTATGAAATGAAGCACCCGAAGGTAGGAACCCGAACGGAAACGACATTTTTCAGTACGGCAGGCAGAGTACCTCGTGTATGTTCGTTTCAAAGATTTTGTTCGCGTGCGCCGCTTTCATAACGACCGCGGTGTCGAGCCCCCTGCCCGATCCGCCCATGCAGACGATATCCGGGCCGTACCCGATCGCGCCGGCGTCAAGCGCCATACTGCCTATCTCGACGACTACCTTTATCCCCTGGCTCAGCATACGCAGCGAGTTGGCTATGATTTCCACCGGATAGACGCCGCCGAACTTTGTGCTCAGCGCGCGCTCGGCTCCGGACAGCGCATGCGCGGCTGTGACCAGGCGGGCTCCGCTGGACAGCATAGCAGCTTTGTGTTCTTCTTTCAGCAATTGCACTCCCGGCTCTCTGGAGCCAAACGCGCTCGCGACGATGACGATTTCCCCTTCAAAGCCCATTTCCCGCGCCATTTCGCACAGGCGCGCCCCGGATGTGCCCTCCGTCGTTGCCGATACTATCACTGCGCCGATTTCCTTCGCTTTGCTGATACCTATGCGGCAGGTTTCATCAGTATTTACCGGTCCCGGTTTTTCGTATACTATCATTCCGGATCTCCTTCCATTATTCCTAAGTGATGATTTTTGTGATACAATGGCTCCAGGAGCCTTGCTACATCATACCACGAAACATATAGTTTTGAAAAGACATCTTGCAAAGGGGATTTTCTATGAAAGCGGTGACAAAGGCAAAACCCGATAACGGGGTTTCGCAGCGCGAAGCTGATAACAGAGCGCTCGCGCGGGAAGCGGCTGCAGGCAGCATTGTGCTGCTGTACAACGATGGCGCGTTGCCGGTCGCGCCATGCCCTGTCGCTCTGTTCGGCGCGGGAGCGGCGACGACTATCAAGGGCGGGACAGGCAGCGGAGAGGTGAATGAGCGCTACTCCGTCTCCATCGAGCAGGGTCTGAAGGAAGCCGGGTTCAGCATCACCACCGACAAGTGGCTGCGGGAGTACGAAACGCTGCTGAGCCTGGAGCATGAAACGTACTATCACGAGCTTCTGAGCAAGGCTCGGCGCAGCAGCGCGGACGACCGGATTAATTTTATGGCCGAAGGGTTTCACTACCCTTTTGGCAGGAGCATAACACAGGCTGATATTGCGGCCGGCGGGGATATTTGCATATACGTGATTGCGAGGCAGGCGGGCGAGTGTTCGGATCGCAAGCTCGACAGCCACGATTTTGCGCTTGCGCCTGATGAGATCGAAAACCTCAAGGCAGTCGCCTCCTCATATACGAAAACTATCCTCGTCATCAACTCGGGCGCGCCTATGGATTTGAGCGCGCTGGACGGCATCGATGGGATAAACGCGGTGCTTTACTTTTGCCAGCAGGGCATGGAGGGCGGCAGCGCGTTCGCGGATGTCATTACCGGCGCCGTTACGCCTTCGGGTTGCTTGAGCGCGACCTGGCCGCGCAAGTACACCGATATCCCGAACGCAATGGAGTACAGCTACCTGAACGGGCGCACTGATCACGAGGAATACAAGGAAGGCATCTACGTCGGCTACCGTTACTTCGACTCGTTCGGAGTCAAGCCGGCCTATTGCATGGGCTACGGGCTGAGCTACACGCAGTTCGATATCGAGCCTGCAGGCCTCAGGCTGGACGGGTCGGTTTTAACTGCGGCGGTCCGCGTTACGAACATAGGCGGGAGGTTCGCCGGGAGGAAAACCGTACAGTTATACGTTAGCGCGCCGAGCGGCAGGCTGGAGAGGGAGTATCAGAGCCTTGCGGCGTTCGCGAAGACAGGCGTTCTCGAGCCCGGGGCTTCCGGTGAGCTCGAGCTCAGCTTCGATTTCAGGGACATAGCAGGGTACGATACCGATGCCGCTTCCTTCATCCTTGAGCGAGGCGCATATATCGTCCGCATAGGCGGCAACTCCATGGATACGCGCATCGCGGCGCTTATTATGCTCGATGAGACAGTGACGACCGAGGTTTGCAGGAATATCTGCTCCCCCGCGCAGGCCATCGAGGAAATCCATGCTTTTGTGCCCGAGGTGCCTTACGTCCCGGACAGCGTTCCCCGCCTTTCGCTGAGCTATGCTGTTTTTGTTACCGTGAAACACGACTACCCCTCCCCCGTCGCGGAGTCCGGCCCGGAAATCGACGCGATTATGGAGAAGCTTTCGACGGCGGACAGGCTGAGCCTCGTACTGGGCACGGGCATGCTCGGAGGCAAGTCCCGCTTCAAAGTCCCGGGCGCCGCCGCTCATACGACTTCCCTGCTCGAGCATAAGGGCGTGCCCAACGCTGCTCTTTGCGACGGCCCTGCAGGGCTGCGTCTGCAGAAGACTTCCGTCCGGAGCGTGAGCGGGTCTGTCAAGCCGGTCGATACTGCAATGCGCCTGCTCGACAGCATGCCGAAAGTTGTAAAAATGTTCATGTACGGCAATCCCGATAAGGGTGAGCTGCTCTATCAATATGCTTCGGCCTTCCCTGTCGGCACCGCGCTGGCGCAGACCTGGGATGTTGCTCTGATGGAAAGAATAGGCGATGCTATCGGCACGGAGATGGTTGAGTACGGCGTCGCTTTCTGGCTTGCCCCGGGGATGAATATTCAGCGCAACCCTCTTTGCGGGCGTAATTTCGAATACTTCAGCGAGGATCCTTTGCTTACCGGGAGCATCGCTGCGGCGGTCATTCGCGGCGTGCAGAGCCATGATGGCTGCTATGTCACAATAAAGCATTTCGCTGCCAATAACCAGGAGACTAACCGCAACAAGTCCGACAGCGTAATGAGCGAGCGCGTCTTGCGCGAAATCTATCTGAAGGGTTTTCGCATCGCTGTGGCAAGGGGCGGCGCAAAGGCTCTTATGACAAGCTATAACAAGATCAACGGCGTCTACACCCCGAACAGCTATGATCTTTGCACTGCGGTGCTGCGGGACGAGTGGGGCTTTGACGGCGTTGTCATGACTGATTGGTTCTCTACCGGGAAGGGGCTCGCGGGCAGCGGGGCGGCGATCAAGGCCGGCAACGATTTGATCATGCCGGGCGGCGGCGAGTATCTCAGGGAGTTGAAGAGGGATCTGAATAGCGGCGCGCTCAGTTTAAGGAATCTTGCTGTCAGTTCGTCTCGCGTCTTGAAGGCTGTTCTCGGCAGCGCGCATTTGCGCGGGTTGTGAGGCAGCGCTTAGATGATGGCGGGAGTTTTGTCCAAGGCTCCAAAACATCGAAAGGAGTGATCGTTAGAAATGGATTACTCAAACACGAACGTCAGCCTGTGGAATATCATAGTACAGATGGGCACTATAGCGATCGTTCTATTGCTCTCAAACTTTCTGCGCAGGAAAATCCGGTTCATCAGGAACTCGCTCATGCCGACAGCCGTTCTGGGGGGATTTATCCTCTTCATAGCCAGGGCGCTCGGCTACAAGTTCAGCGGGGAGTTCCTTGAAATCCTGGTGTACCATGGCATAGCGCTCGGGTTCATTGCTATGTCGCTGCGCATACCCGACAAGATTGAGGAGGGCGAAGGCAGCTCCACGAGCATCAGGAGCGGCGCAATCATCATTGGCTCATATACTATCCAGGCTGTCATCGGGCTGATAGTGTCAATCGGGCTTGCGTACACGGTGATGAAAGATATGTTCAAAGCCGCAGGTATCCTTCTGCCGATGGGTTTTGGCCAGGGGCCCGGCCAGGCTAATAACATAGGTTCGATGTACGAGGAGGTCGGTTTCGCGAAAGGCAGGAACTTCGGGCTTTCGCTGGCGGCCGCCGGGTATCTTGTCGCCTGCATCGTCGGCGTCATTGTGATCAACTATCTCGCGAAGAAGGGCAAAGTAAAAAAGCATGACCATGCCGAAGTATCGGGCTCGGTTTCCGTAGATGCCTTTCAGGACGAAAACGAGATCCCGACAGCGGAGTCTGTCGACAAGTTCTCGATCCAAATGGCGCTCGTGCTTATCGTCTACCTCGCGACTTACCTGCTTACATGGGGCATTACTTCGGCTCTGAATAAATACGCGCCGGCTGTCGGCGATATGATAAACGCCTTGCTTTGGGGTTTCAACTTTATCATCGGCTCCGCGCTGGCGATCCTAACCCGCGTGATGTTCAAGAAAATGCGCAAGTCGAAGATGATGACCCGCCAATACCAGAACAATTATCTGCTCAACCGCATTTCGGGGTTTTTCTTCGACTTGATGATTATCGCAGGCGTCGCCGCGATAGATATTCTCGATCTGAAGGGTCTCTGGTTGCCTTTCCTGCTGATGATCGTCGGCGGTACTGTCGTTACCTGGCTGTACCTCAGTTGGGTCTGCAAGCGTGTTTATAAGGGTTATTATTACGAGGGGTTGCTCGCTATGTACGGCATGATGACGGGGACGATTAGCTCCGGGGTCATGCTCGTGCGTGAAATCGACCCCGAGTTCAAGACGCCGGCTGCAAACCAGCTTGTCACGGGGTCGAGTTTCGCTATTGTCATGGGCGCGCCGATGCTTCTGCTCGTTGCGCTGGCTAAGGCTTCAGATGTGATGACGTTCGTGACGCTCGGTCTTTGCGTCGTTTATTTCCTGCTGATGCTGCTGGTCATTTTCAAGGTTGGGAGCAAGAAGCGCAAGTAAGCAAGACGGGGAGCAAGACAGGGGGACGGTTCTCTTGTCTTGGCAAGCCAAGACAAGAGAACCGTCCCCCTGTCTTGCTGCTACGGGCGCCATTCTTTGAGGGTCAGTTCTACTACGAGCGTCTCACCGCTGCGAACCACGGAGATTGATATCTTGTCCCCCGCTTGATACGTTTTTAGCAGCGAGTCAAAGTCCGCAAGGCAGGTGATCGCGACGCCGTCGACATATGATATCCTGTCGCCCCTGTGCAGCCTGTCGTCTACGGAACTATATATGTACAGTCCAAGCTGCTCGATGCGGTAAACGCGGGCAGCTTGCGGCGTTTGTATATCAAGCAGCTCGAGCCCGGCGTCGACCCTTCCCTTCACATAGCCGTACTCCATAAGGTCGCTTATGACTGACTTCGCCGTGTTCGACGGTATCGCGAACCCGAGCCCTTCGATGTTATAGCCGCCGGACTTCGCGTTTACTATCCCAATGAGTTCGCCGAATGAGTTGAACAGGCCGCCGCCGGAGTTGCCCGGGTTGACCGCGGCGTCCATCTGGAGGAGCGTCATCGTCTCGCCGTCCACATCTATATCGCGGTCCAGCGCGGAAATAATCCCGGCAGTTACCGTCCCGCCCAGTTCTCCCAACGGGTTGCCTATGGCGATCGCCGTCTCACCGACCACGAGGCCATCCGAGTCTCCAAACACAGCGGGAATCAGGCCGTCCGCTTCTATTTTCAAAACGGCTATATCAGCTTTCGGGTCGGTTGCGATTAGTCTCGCTTCGTGCTCTGTACCGTCATGCAGTATTACTGTGATGCTCTCCGTGCCGCTGATGACATGGTTGTTTGTAACGATGTATCCGTCAGCGCTTATTATTACGCCGCTGCCGGCGCCCTCGTAGATAAAGTTGCCCATCCAGCCGGTTCTGGTAATGAACTCGGTTTTTATTTCGACTACCGACTGCCTGACCGCTGCCGCTATTTCCGGTATCGTCATTGCTTGCCTTCCGACGTTCGCCGTCGATATAGAAGGCCCGGACGTTTCCTGTGGCGCAGTTTCAGTGCCTTTGAACGGGTCTCCCGGTGGCGAGAACTCCGCCTGCTGGCTTGTTTCCGGTCCGCGTACGCTGTCATCGGTTCTTGCGAACCGGTTCGTGAGGAAGCCGCCGACGAAGCCCGAGGCGAACAGCAGCACTACTGTCAGGGTTACTATGAGCGCCGTTGGCATCCTGCGGCGTTTTTGCTTTTGCGGCATATAGGCGGGAGGCTGCAATCGCGCGGGAGGGTACACTCGCAGCGGAATCGGCGCAAGGGGGTATGCGTAATTGGCGGGGTATTGCTGCGCGGGCGGGCCGGGCGGATAGGGCGGGTTGGGCGACCAGGGGCGGTCACCCGTACCGGCGCTGTGCGGCGTGAGTGGGTATGCCTGGTCGGCGGGGTATTGCTGCTCGGGCGGGTATGCGTAGCCTGCGTGGTACTGCGGTGCGGGAGGGTATGCGTAATCTGCGTGGTACTGCGGCGCGGGCGGGTATGCGTAGCCTGCGGGGTACTGCGGCGCGGGCGGATAGGCCTGCCAGGGCGGCGGGGCTGTGTAGCCTGTGGGCGGGTAGGGCGACCAGGGTCGGTCGTCCGTACGGGGGCTGTCGGACTGCGCTTCCTGTGCTTCCGGGTTTCCGTTGTCGTAGTAATCGTGCTCCATCGTTTGCGTCTCCTCGTCTCATTAGCTTCTTTGTTCTTTGCTTATTTTACATCAAATAGGTGAACTTGTTGTGAATTGAATGTTACCTTTTTGTGAAAAACAAAGGTTCGTTTGAACGCTAAAATTGAGTCATAAGTGCTCAGTTATGTATGGTTTCTGTAAAATAATGCTTGATTCTCAAGGGTTTTACACATTATCAACACAGTTATCCACAGGCGTTATGTCAACGGTAGTGCAAGACAGGGGGACGGTTTTAGGGGGCATTGTGCAGGGGGGGCTGCGGGCGGCCGAGGACGTCCGCCCCTACGACGATGGACGGCAACAAGACAAGAGAACCGTCCCCCTGTCTTGCCTAATGGGGTTGATTTTTTTGCGGGTCGCGTGTAGAATGGGGGGCGTGACAAAGCAGAAAGACGAGGTTACTATGCAGGAAGTAAAGCAGGATGAGAAAAAGCAAAGTTTTCTAAAGGGCGCGGCGATCCTTGCCGCCGCCTCGATTTTTGTAAAAATCATTGGCGCTGTCTACCGGCTGCCCCTGGTCGGCGTGCTTGGCGACGCGGGGTACGGGTATTTCCAGACAACATATAATATATACACCCTTTTGCTCACGATTTCAACAGCGGGCATCCCGGTAGCGCTTTCAAGGCTGGTTTCGTCAGCGGCGGCAAGGGGCGACTCAGGGCTGGTCAAGCGATATTTCTCAGTCGCGCTGCCGGCATTTGCCGCTATAGGCGTCGCAGCGATGCTTGTGATGTTTATCTTCGCGGACTCGTTCGCGGGCTTTATGAACAACTCGCAGGCTGCGGCCGGGATACGCGTCCTCGCGCCCGCCGTTTTCTTTGGCTGCATCATATCGGTCTACCGCGGCTACATGCAGGGCTTTGAACATATGGCGCCGACCGCGCTATCGCAGGTGGTCGAGGTCATCAGCAAAGCCGCTATAGGCCTCATCATAGCGATGTGGCTCACACGCAGGGACTACGATCTGCCGGTGCGCTCAGCCGGGGCGATAATGGGCGTGACTGTCGGCCTTGCGCTGTGCATCCCCCTTCTCATAAGGAGCAAGCGCAAACACGATAGCAGGACCGCGCTTCACGCGCCGGGCGGCAGTTCCGGCGATGCGGAAGCCCTGCCCGCCGGGAGCAGCGTCCTGGGTCAGCTAATGAAGGTGTGCGTGCCGATCACGCTGGGCGCTTCGTTCATGTCGATCATCACAGTCATCGATTCCAGCGTCGTCATGGGCAGGCTGCAGCGCGGGCTTATCCTGACGGAGTTTGAAGCCAGCGAGTTCTTCGGCATGTATTCCAAGTGCCTGAACATTTACCAGTTGCCGACGGCTCTGATCGTGCCTGTTTCTGTAAGCATAGTCCCGGCCATTGCCGCCGCACTTGCGCGCAGGCAGGCAAGCGAAGCCAGGATCGTCACCCAATCCGCGATAAAGCTCGTCAACCTGCTCGCCCTTCCTGCGGCCGCCGGGATTATGGCGCTGTCAAACCCGATTCTGACAGCTTTGTTCCAGGACTCGCGGCCGACCACGGCGACTATCCTCACGATTTTGGGCGCGGCTTCGTTCTTCGTATGCTTCCAGCTCGTCACGACGGCAATTTTGCAGGCTAACGGTTTTGAGCGCATTATGATGATAACCTACCCGGTAGGCGGCGCGGTCCAGATCATACTGGACTACTATCTCGTGGGCAACCCGTCTGTCGGGATAATCGGTTCTCCGATTGGAACCTTGTCGTGCTTTGCTGTTATTTCGGCTTTGAACATCCTGTTCATGCGCCTGCGCATCAAGGAGCGCCCCAAGCTGGGCGTCGCTTTCATCAAGCCTCTCTTCTGCACGGCAGTGATGGCGGGTACGGCTTACGGCGTTTACGCTCTCGCGGACAGGCTCCTCGCTTCCGCTCTCGGCGGAGGGCGGCTAGCTGTCGTCATTTGCCTCGGAGCGGCGATATGCGCGGGTGTGATAGTCTACGCCGCTCTCATCATCCTGACGCGCGTCATCACCGCCGAAGACCTGGCTCTGGTTCCCAAGGGTGAGAAGCTTGCAAGAGTACTGAGGGTACGCACGGCGGGGGCGCAGGCTGCGGGCCTGCCCGGCGGAGACGGCGACGGCAACAGTTAGTTTATATAGATACTCCATAATGATGAATAATTTGTAGAAATTTCAAGCACATATCCATAATAGCGGCTCACTCCAAAATTGTTTTCCCTTCATTTGAAAAAAAAATCAATATACGTCTTGCGGAAAGGCAAAAAGTATGGTAGATTTTGGAAGCAAACCGATATACAGCGTCGAGGACCTCCGCAGGATCATTGATTTACTGCGCAGTCCGGGAGGTTGCCCCTGGGACGCTGAGCAGACCCATGGCAGCATCCGGCGCAATCTGCTCGAGGAGGCTTACGAGGCTGCCGAGGCGATCGATACCGGCGACGAGGCTCTCCTTAAGGAAGAGCTGGGCGACGTGCTCATGCAGGTAGTCTTCCACTCGGACATCGAGGAGAAGTCCGGCAATTTCTCTCTCGACGATGTATCGGACGGGGCTTGCAGAAAGCTAATACGGCGCCACCCGCACGTTTTCGCGGATGCTGTAGCAAGGGACAGCGGCGAGGTTCTCGCAAACTGGGACGTCATCAAGCGCGAGGAGAAGCAGCACACCACGACCTCCGACGCTATGCGCTCCGTAGCCGCAAGCCTGCCGGCGCTCTGGCGGGCGGAGAAGGTACAGGACAAGGCTGCAAAGGCCGGGTTTGACTGGCCTGATCTATCCGGCGCTTTGGAGGCTCTGCGCGAGGAGCTTGGCGAGTTCGAGGCTGCCGTCGCATCGGAGGCCGGCGTCGAGGAAGAGCTTGGCGACCTGCTGTTTTCCGCTGTAAGCGCGGCGCGTTTCCTGAACATTGACCCGGAGCAGGCTCTCGGGGCTGCGAGCGACAAGTTCATATCGCGTTTCTCCCGGGTCGAAAACGCCGCCCGCGAACAAGGCTCGTCATTGGGCGATTTGCCGCAAATCGAAATAGAGAACCTATACAGGCAAGCGAAGTTAGAGGGGTAACCCACCCCTTTAATATACCCCTAAAGTATTCAAAAAATCAGGAGGCAAAAAAATCATGAAGAAATCAGAACTCGTAAGCGCAATCTCAGCTAATTCCGGGCTGTCAAAAAAGGATAGCGAAAAGGCTCTCGTAGCGACGATAGACGCTATTACCGACGCTCTTATCGCCGGCGACAAGGTTCAGCTTGTCGGCTTTGGGATCTTTGACGTTAAGGAGCGCGCCGAGCGTATGGGGCGCAACCCAAAGACAAAGGAAGTCATCAACATCCCGGCCACGCGGACTCCGATTTTCAAGGCTGGCAAACCTCTGAAGGATGCCATCGCGAAGTAAGCCACAAGTGGCCTGAAGCCCGAATCGAAACAGCGGCGCGGAAACGCGTCGCTGCTTGGTGTAGAAACTGTTCTGGTACCCCGTTCAGGCGCTGTAATCACATTCCGCAAGCGTAGCATGGACGCGGAGCGCGCGAGTATGCGCATGGATGCGCATTCGAGCGGAAGGAATGCGATTGCAGCGCCTGAAGGTAGCGGGTACCCGAACAGGCACAATGCTTGGTGTAGAATATGAGGCTTGACAAGTACTTAAAGGTATCGAGGTTGATCAAGAGGCGCACGATAGCCAACGAGGCTTGCGACGCCGAGCGCGTGAGCGTCAACGGGCGCGCCGCCAAGGCTTCGTACAGCGTGAAGCAGGGCGATATTATCGAACTGCGCTATGGCCAGCGGACTTTGAAGGTCGAAGTCGTCAGCGTCGCTGAGCACGCGACGAAGGCCGACGCGCCGGCTATGTACCGCGAGATTGGCTCCTGAACTTCATGCGCAGAAACAGCGTCACAGCTTGCGAAATCATAATAGCGCATGAAGTTCATCGCCATGTGGCGCGTCCCGCGCCACGGCGTGGATATAATCATCGCGTCCCCGCAAAGCGGGGACATGCGAGTGTTTGCTACTTAGTAGCAAACACTATGAGTTTGCTTATCACATAGTTCAGGATTACGACTATCACGACCGCTTCGGCCTTGCCGATGAGTTCGTCTTGCCCGAATACATCGACGAAAAGCATCACGCAGCCGACTTCGACCGCCATAGTGACAAGCCTCGACCCTATGAACTTGACGCACTCCAGCGCCAGTTCCGCCCAGGTATCGCAGCGGCGCCGGAAAACGATAAGCTTATTCGTGATATACGCGAACAAAATCGAGATGGATATCGACGTCACATTGCTGACTGTGACGCCGATATCCAGTATTTTTGTCATCAGCGCGAAGACTCCGAAGTTGATGAGCGTCGTCAGCCCGCCGACAATGATGTACCTGAACGCTTCTCCGCCGAGCCCCCCGCTCAGCAGAGCCTTAACTTTCTCCTTCATTACTCGTAAGCCTTAAAGAGTCGCCATATCGTCAGGTATGACTGCTGGCGGGTGTAGGTCCCAAGCGGTGAGAAGTAATTCTCGCCCGTGCCGGTCATTATTTCCGCATGCCGCACAAAGTCGACTTGCTTCAAGGCCCAATCGGGTATTTTGTCGCGATCGGCGAAGTCTGACGCGGGAGGGTTCGCGTTGTCTAGCCCGAGTATGCCCGCCGCGCGCCACAGGAGCACGGCAGCTTCCTGCCGCGTGATCAGGTTATGCGGTTTGAACGTGCCGTCGGTATACCCGGTCACAAGCCCCAGCGCGTAGGCTGCCAGGACGCTGCTGTCGGCGGTGTCAGAGAAGGGGTTTGCGCGCATCCAGGCAGTCATGTCTTCGCCTGTCCGCTCTTTCACCAGCGCGTCTTTGTCCTTGCCGAGCATCGCGCACACAGCGCTGACGACGAGCAGGCTGTAGTCGGAGCGGGTTATGTTATATTTGAACATATTCTGCAGCGTCGCGGGGATCAGGCCGTTCTCAATCGCAGCGAACACTTCGCCGACCGCCCAGGAGTCCATCTCCCCCGCTGCGGGCAGCGGCGGCGTGTAGGTTATCTTGCCGAACCCGAAAAGGCCGCCTTGAGCGATCGTGACGTACTCCTCGGGCGTATGTACCCAGACGGCGCCGTCCGAGTGCATGCCGAAGTAGTTCCCGGGGTCGATGGCGTCCGCGCCGGGGATCATATCGCCGTGCCTGTCTATCAGGAAGGCCCCGGTCCCGTCGAAGGCTACGGCAATGCCGTTGTGAAATCCGCTCGTCGCCTCGTAGCGCGCCGGTATCACCTCGCTGCCGGCGACGTCCACATACCCGAAAAGGCCGTCCTTGCGGAACGCGGCGAGGCCTTCGCGGAAGATTTGGAGGTCCTCGTACTTGAAGTCTATGACTGTCGCGCCTGTCTTGTCAATCGCGCCGTGCGCACCGTCCCTGCCCATCGAGGCGAGGCCCGCGCTGCAAAATGACTTGCATTCCCCGAGCTGGTCGTATATCCAATAATAGTCGAACTGCGGCTTGATCGCCCAGTTGCCGTTCCTGTCGATGAAGCCCATCCGGTATGTGTCCTCGCCCTTTTGGAAGTCATAGGTGTACTCTTGCACAAGCGCGAGTCCCTGGTTGAACGCAAAGCCCCTCGTTATCCATCTGCCGTACCGGATGTCTTTCCAGTTATTGCTGTCGGGCTCGGGCACCTCGCGCCAGTCGGCGTCATAGTATTTATATGTCGGCAGCGTTATCTTCACGTTCCCGTTCATATCCAGGTAGACAATGCCGTCTTCATACAAATCGGACGCGAGGACAAGCCCTTCAGTCGGGGCGAACGTCGCCTGGTATCTCTCGTCATCTTCGGTTTTAAACTGGTTGCCCGATGTGTCGAAGACCCGGTCGCTCACGCTCACCCATCCGTTGTAATAATATGGGATGCCCGAAAAGTCGAAATATTTTGTGTATACGGTCATGTCTCCCAGTTCGTATACGTCGCTTTCCATGTAGTATTGCACGTTCCGGAACGGGGCATAGTTGCCGGCCCTGTCGATGCGGCCAAGTTTTGTGAGTTCGAGGGTGTCGTCGGTGCGTTCGCCTGTCTCCGGGTCGATGTGGTCATACTGCGCCACGTCGTGCCTGCCCACGACCGCGTATCCTTCCGAGAAGGGGTTCGCCCAGTCGTATACGAAGTTCACGACGACATTGTTGTTCAGGTCGATGTATCCCCATTTGCCGTTTCTTTTAACGGCCGCCAGCCCTTCCGAAAAGCGCCCGGCGTCTTCGTATTGCGGCGCGATTATCTGCTCGAAGCGAAGTGTCCGGCTCCCGCTGTCCGAGGCTGAGGCTGCAGGCAGCAGGGTGAGGCAGAGCGCAAGGGTCAGTATTGCCGAGGCTATTTTGTTTCTCATCGCGTACATTCCTTTCGCGAGCTGTTCATTTATTCACATTTACATTTTACCACACGTTTTTTTTCTTGTCGAGCCGATACGTTGTGTGTTACAATATTTGTCAAAAACGAGGTGTTACCGGTTGCGCGATCTTGTACATGTCAGCGATATGACCCGCGAATGGTGGGAAGGTTTATACTCGCGCTGCCGCGATATAATCGCGAGGCCGGGCGACTACGTCGACGCCTGCAAGGGGAAGGTTCTGGCGACTCTTTTCTATGAGCCGAGCACAAGGACGAACTTCTCCTTCCAGTCCGCCATGCAAAGGCTCGGCGGGACCGTGTTCGGCTTCTCCGACCCTATGGGCACATCCGTCGCGAAGGGCGAGACGCTGGCTGACACAATCAGGATCGCAGCCGCCTACTCAGATACGATCGTCATCAGAAGCCCTCAGGAGGGCGCGGCCGCGGCTTCGGCGCTCTACTCGGATGTGCCGATAATCAACGCGGGCGACGGCAGCCATATGCATCCGACGCAGACCCTCGCCGACCTGACGACAATCTGCGAAAAGCGCGGCGCCATCGGCTCGCTGCGCGTCGGCTTGTGCGGGGACTTGAAATACGGCAGGACAGTGCACTCGCTCGTAGAGGCGCTGGCCAGCTTCCCGGATATCAGCTACACGCTTATATCTCCTACCGACCTGCAGCTTCCGCCTTACATGATAGCGGACATGGAGCGCGCAGGGCACGACTTCGTGCAGACGGACAGCCTCGCGGACGCCATCGCAGGCCTCGACGTCCTTTACATGACGCGCGTTCAGCGCGAGCGGTTCAGCGACATCGCGGATTACGACAGGCTGAAAGATACGTATATCCTGACGCAAGCGATGCTCGCCGGCGCAAAGCCGGATTTGCTCATAATGCATCCCCTTCCCAGGCAGAAGGAGATTTCGCCCGACGTCGACGGCGACCCTCGCGCAGCGTATTTCGAGCAGGCCAGGTTTGGCATGTTCATCAGGATGGCTCTGCTGCTCGAACTCACGAACATGCCAAGGGGCGCGCCGCCCCTGCCGCGCGGCAGCGTGGACTCGATGTGCTGCAACCCGGCCTGCGTCACGCAGTCGGAGTTTTACCTGCCCCAGCTTATATCCGGCGGCGCGGCGCCGCGATGTATGTACTGCGATTCGGAGCGCATCATGACGGGCGGCCGCTGGCGCGTCGAGGGTCTCCGTGGCGAATGACTCCGACGCACCATGCGCGCGGCATACTCTGCACTATCCAATATGTTCACAAGTAGAAAGGGAAAGACTATTACATGAAGCTCTATAATACGATGTCCATGAAAAAAGAGGATTTCACCCCACTGGAACCGGGCAAGGCTAAAATGTACGCCTGCGGGCCGACTGTATATAACTACATCACCGTCGGCAACGCGCGGCCTATGATAATGTTCGACGTGCTGCGCCGGTACCTGGAGTACAGGGGCTACGAGGTCACGTTCGTGCAGAACTTCACGGATATCGACGACAAGATAATTAACCGCGCCGCGGAGGAAGGCTCGACCGGCGCCGAAATAGCGGAGAAGTATATATCCGAGTACCTTGCCGACGCGGCGGGGCTCGGCGTGCGCGAGGCTTCCGTGCACCCCAAGGCGACGGAGAACGTCGGCGAGATCATCGCGCTCATATCGAAGCTGATAGAAAAAGGGCACGCGTACGAGGCCGGCGGCGACGTGTATTTCAAGACATTGTCATTCAGCGGCTACGGCAAGCTGTCGCGCCAGCAGACGGACGATCTCATCGCCGGCGCGCGGGTCGAGGTAACGGATGTCAAGGAGAGCCCACTGGACTTCGCGCTGTGGAAGGCCGCGAAACCCGGCGAGCCGACGTGGGATTCCCCCTGGGGCGGCGGGCGGCCGGGCTGGCATATTGAATGCTCCGCCATGGTGGGCAGGTACCTGGGCGAGACGATTGACATACATTGCGGCGGCCAGGATTTGATCTTCCCCCACCACGAGAATGAGATCGCGCAGTCTGAAAGCTGCAACGGCAAGCCTTTCGCGAACTACTGGCTGCACAACGGCTACATCAACGTAGATGGCAGAAAGATGTCGAAATCCCTCGGGAACTTCTTTACCGTGCGCGACGCGGCGGAAGCTTTCGGGTACGAGAACATCCGCATGTTCATGCTGATGAGCCATTATCGCAGCCCGCTGAGCTATTCGGGCGAAGTGCTCGAGCAGGCCGGTGCGGCTCTGGAGAGGTTGAAGACTGCGAAGCGCAGCCTTGAGTTCCTCGCGGAAAACGGCTCTGACAGCGTAACAGGCCCCGAACAGGAGTTTTTAGGCTCTGTCCCGGCGCTGCGCGAGCGGTTCTGCGAGGCTATGGACGACGATTTCAACACGGCGGATGCGATTGCCGCGATCTTCGACATGGTGCGCGACTCCAACACCCTGGCGGCCTCGGCGGAAGCATCGAGAGAGTTTGCCAAGGCTGCGCTGGGCATCCTGAGCGAACTCGCGGGTGTGCTTGGGCTGTTCTACGCGGAAGGCGGCGGCGCAGCTATCGACGAGGAGGTTGAAGTTCTGATCGCCGAACGCCAGGCTGCGCGGGCAGCCAAGGACTGGGCCCGGGCGGACGAGATTCGCGGCAAGCTCGGCGATATGGGGATTTTGCTTGAGGATACTCCGCAGGGCGTCAAATGGAAGAGAGGCTGACTCCGGCGGACAAGGGCGATTTCTCGAAGGGGCGCGTGTCAAGCGCGATACTTCGCCTTGCGCTCCCCATGACCCTTGCGCAGCTCATCAATATTCTCTACAGCATCGTGGACAGGATATACCTCGGTCATATGCCCGGCGCGGAGCACCTTGCCCTGACGGGCGTCGGCATTACGATCCCTGTGATACATATTATGATGAGCGTAGCCTCGATGTGCGGCACAGGCGGCGGCCCGCTTTTCGCGATCGAGCGCGGCAAGGGCGACGATGCCGAGGCCGAGCGCATCATGGGCAACTCCTTCGCTGTCCTGCTCATATTCGGAGCGCTTATGACAGCGGCGGTCATCGCCTTCCGCAGGCCGATCCTCTACCTTTTCGGCGCGAGCGACGAGACGTATCTCTATGCCGGCGAGTACCTGGCCTATTACTCGATCGGCACTATTTTTGTGATGCTGGGGCTTGGCATGAACCCCTTCATCAACGCGCAGGGTTTCGGAGGCGTTGGGATGCTCACCGTCGCTATCGGCGCCGCGATCAACACCGCGCTCGACCCTGTTTTCATCTTCGCCCTTGGTATGGGGGTCAGAGGCGCCGCCCTCGCCACGGTTATCGCGCAGTCTTGCTCGGCTGCGTGGGTGATGCTGTTCCTGACGGGAAGAAGGGCCGTCTTGCGCCTGAAGGTTTCCTGCATGAGGCTGCGCATGAGCAGGGTCAGGCGGATCCTTACGCTTGGGCTTTCGGGCTTCTTCATGAACATCACCACTTCCCTGACGCAGATCGTCTGCAACGTGACGCTGCTGCGTTACGGAGGGGATCTGTACGTCGGCGTGATGGCTGTGATAAACTCTTTGCGCGAGGTCATTTTCATGCCCGTATCGGGCGTGCAGAACGGCACGACGCCGGTTATAAGCTACAACTTCGGCGCAGGCGAAGGCAAGAGGGTGCGCGGCGCGATCAAGTTCTCTGTTTCGCTGGTCGTGGCGTACGCTGCTGTCGTTTGGGCCGTGATTATGATCGCTCCCGGCATGTTCATCAGGATTTTCAACAGCGAGCCGGAGCTTCTGGCTATCGGCAGGCCGGCTATGCGCATCTACTTTTCGCTTTTCGTCTTTATGTCGCTGCAGATGTCCTCGCAGGGGGTCTTCCTGGGTCTGGGCAGGTCGAAGAACGCGATTTTCTTCTCTCTTTTACGCAAGGCTTTCGTGGCGGCGCCGCTCACGATCCTGCTGCCGCTGCTCGGCATGGGCACGAACGGCGTCTTCGTCGCGGAGGCTATCTCGCAGTTCGTCGGCGGCGCGGCGTGCTTCCTGACGATGTACACGCTGGTCTATCGAAGGCTTGCGAAGCAAACGTAACGAGCCTAACGTAAGCATAGACAAAGCCGGAGCTTTGTATTATAATAACGCCAGCAGCCCTGAAGGGCTGCGGGAAACAAGGAAAGGGGAATTATTACCATGGGTGAAGTTATTCTTACGAGACACGGCGACGGAAAGCTCGCCACCAAAACCTATTTCGCCGACGAACCGGGCTTTTGCGTCGCTTCCGTCATTGTCATGGGGCAAAAAGAATGCGTCCTCATCGATACGCAGTGGACGAGGTCGAACGCCTACAGGGTCATCGCCGAAATACTGGAGACAGGGCTCGACCTGAAGGCAGTCTTCGCGACGCACATGCATCCCGACCACTACTGGGGGCTCGGCGAGATAGAGCGCGCCTTCCCCAACGCCAAGTGCTATATGCTGCCTGAAGAAGTGCCGATGTACGCCGATCAGTATCAGCCGAAGCTCGACGACTGGATCGACGTCATCGGGGAGAACAACCTGTGCCGCAGGCAGTGCGAGAACCTCCTGCCGCTCGACGAAAAGTTCATCGAGCTCGAAGGCGAGCGCATCGAGGTCATCGACCATATCATGGGCGACCTGAAGTGGAACTCCGTTGTATGGATCCCGTCCATCAAGACGCTGATCGGCAGCGACGTCATCTTCAACGACGCGCATCCATTCACCTGCGAGGTGAGCACGCAGCAGCGCCTGGCATGGATTGCGGACATCGAGAGGCTCGACAAGGAGCTCAAGCCGGAAGTGGTCATCCCCGGCCACCAAAAAGCCGGCTGCCTGCTCGACAGGGGCGGCCTGAAGTATACTCTCGACTATCTCAAGGCAACCGGGGAAGAGCTGGAGAAGATCAAGGGCCTTGAGGCCGAAATCGGCACCGCTGTTTTCTTCCACAGCATGGAAAAGCGTTTCCCGAACAACGCGATCAGCATGTACAGCAACGACATGAACTCCAAGGTCTTCAGCGGCGAGTACGACTGGGGCTGGGAATCCGAAGAGCGCGCGGCGGAACGTAACGCATAGGGTAGTTGCAACTGTTCATCACCTTGCGTTCAACCCGGGCGCAAGGTGATGAGGCAGATTATTATTCTCAGGTGGATCAGTAAACTTGAAGGAAAACTCTCGTGACAAGAGCAAAACAGCCGGCCGCCTGCTCTTCGCGCCAATCGCGGCCGCTGTCATAATTTGCGCATTGTTCGCGCTGGGCGTCTTTGACGGCCCGGGCGCGCAGGTATTAAGCAAAAAAGAATACGCCGGCCGCAGCTTTGCGTACACCGGCCAACTGCTCGACGGCAAATTCGACGGGTACTGCGAAATACTCTTCTCCGACGGCAGCACCTATACCGGCTATGTCGCCGGGGGGCGCTTCGAAGGTGAGGGCGAGTTCGAGTCCGCCGATGGGTGGCGTTTCGCGGGAACCTTTGACTATGGACTCCCGGACGGCGGCACGTTTTTTTTGAGCGACGGCAGGGAAGTCACCTACGGCCAGGAGGACTACACCGACGTGTTCACGACGGAACTGTGGTCCTACACGGGCCTTTTGGGCGAGTCCGGGCAATCCGGCTACGGGGACTTCGTCTTCGCGGATGGCGCTGCCTACGCGGGAGAGTTTTCCCTGGGGCTTGCGGACGGCTATGGCGTGTACACGGATCCGGAGGGCAGAGTTGTGTATTTCGGCGACTTTTCCGTCGGGTTCTACGACGGCCAGGGCGTGTATATAAGCGAGGATGGCTGGTACTATGAGGGCGGTTTCGCCAAAGGGTTGTTCGATGGCGCCGGCGAGATAACAGACGGGACGAAAAAGGTTTCGGGAGTCTGGTCTAAGGGGGTTCAAATCAAGTGACGAACAGGGTCAGGTGGCTGAGCGCCATAAGGGTACTGGGGCTTTTGCTTGTCCTGATATACCATATTTTCCGTGACGTGCTGCCCGGAGGGTTCCTCGGCGTGGACGTTTTCTTTACGCTGTCCGGCTACCTTATCACCATGCGCATCATCGAGCAGTACCGCGCGAAAAACGAGTTCGCGCTGCTCCCCTTCTACGGGCGCCGCCTGTCCAGGGTGCTGCCGCCCCTCCTGCTCGCGATCGCCGTTACGCTTCCGCTCACGCTTTTCATATCGCCCGACTTCACAGCCGGCATCACAAAGCAGTTCGCTTCCGCAGTCGGCTTTGTCAGCAACTTCTTTGAGATAAGGACCGGAGGAACATACGAGGCTCAGTTGCTGCCTCATCTGTATGTGCATACCTGGACGCTCTCGGTCGAGGTCCACTTCTACCTGGCGTGGGGGTTTTTCTGCCTGCTTGCGTCGTTTCTTGCAAAGCTCATCTTCTCGAAAAACGGGCAAGCCCGCGTAAAGTGCTTTACTATAAGCATCCTTTCAGTCTCTGCCGCAGCCGCTGTGGCTTCATACCTCTTCATGCGCAGTTCCTATCAGGAAGACGTAGACACATCTTACGCATACTTCAACACGTTCTCGCACGCATTCCCATACCTGATCGGGTCCGCCGCCGCAGCAGCGGCTGCGCTGTTCAAGGCCCGGGAGCCGGGCGGGGAACGCAATCTTTTCAAGTCTCTGACCTCAGCCGGCGGGCTCGTGGCCACGCTTGCCGGGATCACGGCATTATCCGTATTTTTGAAATTCAACGACAAAGAAGTGTTTGAGTTCGGGTTTCTGCTGGCATCGCTGCTGACCGTGGCTGCCATCTACTGCGCCCGCTCACTGCACGATTCGACGCCCGCTGCCATCAAAGAACCGCGAGCGCTCTCGTCGCTCGCCGATATGTCGATTTACATATATCTCCTGCACTGGCCGATTTTCATCGTAATGTCAAACATCATCGAAAACAGCGCCGCCGCAGCCGCTGTGACTATAGCCTCGTCGCTTGCGCTGTCGGCCGCGCTTTACTATCTCGTCGATCCGATAATATACGGGAAGCCCCGCGCTAAGACCGTTACCGGGCGCAGGCTCGCGGCGGGGGCGCTGACTGTCGTCCTGCTCAGCCTTACCGGCCTGAGCGTATCCGCCATGGTCGACGCGCCCGATATGAACAGCATCGAAGAGAGCATCCTGACCGGGTTTATACTCGTCGATCGCGGCAGCATCGAGGACGCCGGCCGTCGCGCTGTCTCGGTCAACGCGACGCCTGTCACTCCCGGAGCTCCTCTCGAGCAAGGCTTGCTCCCTGCCGCGACCGTTGTTCCATCTGAAGAACCCTCTGTCGAGTCATCTGAACCCGAAGAGCCGGATCCCGAGACAGGGCAATCATCCGCAACTACTACCGTGCAGCCGTCTGATGAGTCCGGCGAGTCCGGAGCGGAGCCTCCCGCTCCGCCGCAGCCGGCGCCAACGCCCCCGCAGTTGCCGCAGCAGATCAGACCCGTGTCGATTTCGGGAGGGGTAACGATCATCGGCGACTCAGTCTGCCTGGGCGCCGTGTCAGCTCTGCGCGAGGCTCTGCCCGGCTGTGTGATCGACGCGGAGGTCTCGCGCCAGATTTCCGCAGGCCACAGGGCTATGATCAATATGCAAAACAACGGGAGCTTGCGCGAATGCGTCGTCATAGCTCTGGGCACGAACACGCACTCCAACTACGCGGAGTTGATGACGCGTATTGTAGAAGACCTTGAACCTGGGCACAGGCTTGTTTTCGTGACGCCCTACGACGGGCGCAGCGCGGGAACGGGCGGTGCTCACAAGACTGCTGTATTCCTGCGCGGTTTACCTTCGCAATACTCGTTTGTCACGATTGCGGACTGGAACGCGCTGATCGGCCCTCAGCAAAACCTGCTGACAAGCGATAAAGTCCACATCGGCGGGCCGACGTCCGCAAACCTCTACGCCAACTGCGTCGCGGAAGCCGTAGCGATAGCAAAGGCCAAGCCGCCCAAGGGCGGGCTGGCGGAGCCGCCCGAGGAAGAGGAAGAAGAGGAAGAGGAAAATGAGCCCGCCGAAGAAGGCGAAGCTCCGGCTGAAGAGACTGCGCAGCCTTCTGAGAGCGCGTCCGAACCCCCTGCGGTAGAGGACTCCCTTCCCCCGGAAAGCGAAACCCACGGCGAGGAGAGCCCCCCTTCCGCTAGCGAACCGGATAACGACGACGATGGATAGTTAGTCTAGTTAGTAGTTTGGAGTTAGTAGTTAGTAGTTTTGGTGCATAATATGAGACTTCTTGTTTTAGACGGAAACAGCATAGTCAACCGGGCATTTTACGGCATCCGGCAGCTTAACGCGAGCGACGGGACTCCCACGAACGCGGTCTATGGCTTCCTGTCGATACTGAACAAACTTACGGACGAGGAACAGCCCGAAGCGATCTGCGTCACGTTCGACCTGCCCGAGCCCACGTTCCGCCATAAACGCTACGACGGATACAAGGCGAAACGCGCGGCGATGCCGGACGAACTCGCCGTCCAGATGCCCATCCTCAAAGACGTGCTCGACGCAATGCGCATTACGCGCTGCGAGCTGGCAGGCTGGGAAGCCGACGACCTGCTCGGCACGCTCGCGCAAGCCTGCGCCGGGCGCGGCTGGGAGTGCGTAATCGTCACAGGCGATAAAGACAGCTTTCAGCTCATAAGCGGCAGCACGCGGGTCAAGCACGTAAAGACCCGCATGGGACAGACGGAGACCCTGGATTACACAGTTGACGCCTTCAAAGAAGAGTACGGCTTCCCCCCGGAAATGATGATTGACCTGAAAGCGCTGATGGGGGATGCATCGGACAACATACCCGGCGTCGCGGGCGTCGGGGAAAAAACAGCTCTCGACCTCGTAAGGCGTTTCGGCAGAGTCAGCGGCATCTATGCCGAGCTCGAAACGCTGGATATAAAGGACACGCTCCGCAAAAAACTTGCAGACGGCAGGGAAAGCGCGGAAATGTCCTATGACCTCGCGCGCATACGCACGGACGCGCCGCTCGGCGTCGGGCCTGACGAATGCCTCCGCCGCGACGCTGACGACGCCCTGCTGTACGACATACTCAAACGTCTCGGTTTCGCAAAGATGATCGATAAATACGGGCTCAAGCAAAGCGGGAACAGCCAGGGCGCTCAAGCGGGCCCCGTAGTCCGCAACGTCGTCACCGCCAAAGACTGCGCAGCCCTCGTCGACGCTGCCAAAAAAGCCAGGTTCACGGCGCTGACCCTCGATACGGAGTTTTTTGACGTCGCCGCGCTATCAATCCCCGGCAGCGGCGAAGTGCACGTGCTGCGCAGAGGCGTCACGGAGGATTATCACGAAGCGTTTAAAACGCTGTTGGGCCCCGGCGTCAGAAAAGCCGGCCACGGAGTAAAAGACATCATGCGCGCGTGCCTCGACAAAGGTTACGCCACAGGCGGATGGGTGTTCGACACGGCGCTCGCCGCGTACCTCGTCGCGCCGACTGAAAGCAACTACGCCATAGCGCGCGTTTCGGAGCGCTACTGCGGCTACACCCCAGCGGAAACGCAGGAGGAAGAAGGCGGCCAGCTCACTTTGCTTGCAGACACAGGCAAAAACATGGCTTATGACGCCTACGCGGTCGGCCTGCTCAGGGGGCCGCTTGGCGATAAGCTCATAGAAGGAGAGCTCGAAGACCTCTTCTCCGACATAGAATTCCCCCTATGCCCCGTGCTCGCGGATATGGAAAGCACCGGTTTCCTGGTCGACAAAGAAGCCCTCAGGGCTTTTGGCGAAGACCTTTCCGGCAGCATCGCGGGGGCGGAGTCGCAAATCTACGAGCAAGCCGGCGAGGAGTTCAACATCAACTCCACAAAGCAGCTTGGCGCAATACTGTTCGACAAACTGCAACTGCCTTCCCCCAAGAAGACAAAAACCGGCTACTCCACCAATATTGAAGTGCTCGACTATCTTGCGGGCAGGCATGCGATCATCGGGCTTATCAAGGACTACCGCGAACTTACGAAGCTGAAATCAACCTATGTCGACGGCCTGCTGAAGGTGATCGGGCCGGACGGCCGCATACACACTCGCTTTATGATGACTGTCACGGCGACGGGGAGGCTGTCTTCAACGGAGCCGAATCTGCAGAACATCCCCGTGCGCAAAGAGATTGGCGCCGGGCTGCGAAAGATGTTCGTCGCGGGCGAAGGGAACGTCCTCGTCGACGCGGACTATTCGCAGATAGAGCTCCGGCTGCTCGCGCATATCGCGGGCGACCCTGTCATGCGCGCCGCGTTCGAAAGCGGCGAAGATATCCATGCCGTAACAGCCTCGCAGGTGTTCGGCGTGCCGCTTGGCTACGTCACCCCCGTCCTGCGGAGCCGCGCAAAAGCCGTCAACTTCGGCATCGTATACGGGATTTCCGCCTTCTCGCTGGCGCAGGACATCGGCGTCTCGCAAAGCGAGGCAAAGGCCTATATGGATAGCTACCTTGACAAGTACGCAGGAGTGCGCGAGTACATGAGCAGCATCGTGACAACAGCGCGCGCGCAAGGATATGTCACCACTCTGTACGGGCGCCGCCGCTACCTGCCCGAGCTTGCCTCCGCCAACTACAACACCAGGTCTTTCGGGGAGCGCGTCGCTCTGAACATGCCCATACAGGGATCGGCCGCCGATATAATAAAGATCGCGATGATTAACGCATCGAAAAAGCTATCAAAGCTCAATGCCAGGCTTATCCTTCAGGTGCACGACGAACTCATCGCCGAGTGCCCGGAGGGCGAGGCGGAGGAAGTCAGCGCTATATTGCGGGCGGAAATGGAAAACGCGGCGAAGCTGTCTGTGCCGCTGCTTGCGGAGGCTCATACCGGCAAGAGCTGGCACGACGCGAAATGATACGAGTAGAACCTGCGTCGGAGGAAGACCTGCCACGCATCATGGAAATTGAGCGCGGATCAATATCTCCGCCATGGTCCGAGGGCTCGCTGCTGAGCGAGCTTTACAACGAGGATTCATATTTTGCGGTCGCGGCAGCGGCAGGCGGGGCGGGCGATCAGGCCCCTGTAATTATCGGCTTTATTATCCTGCGGCGGGCAGCGGACGAAGGCGAGCTGCTGCAAATAGCAGTCGACGAGCCGTACCGCCGCCTTGGAGCCGCCGATGCGCTTATACGCGCTGCTGTCGCGTGGGCAGCAGGCCTGGGGCTGGGTTCAATCTACCTCGAGCTGCGCGCTAGCAACGGCGCGGCCGCGCAGTTGTACAAGAAGCACGGGTTCACGCGATCCGGGCGGCGCAAGGGCTACTACACAGACCCGGACGAGGACGCGCTCCTCTACAAGCGCGAGTTTTTTTAGGAAAATTTATGATTCTTTACAGCGAAAAATGGACGGATTACAGACTGCTTGACTGCTCAAGCGGCGAAAGGCTGGAGCAGTGGGGCAGCCATGTGCTGATAAGGCCTGACCCGCAGGTTATCTGGCAAACGCCGAAAGAGCACCCGGGCTGGCAAGCCGCGCAAGCGCGCTACGAGCGTTCTCCTTCCGGAGGCGGCAGATGGGAGCGCCTCGCTCCTAGCAACATCAGCGGCGCAGCCGGGGCAACCGGGGCAGCCGGGGCAACCGGGGCAGCCGGGGCAACCGGCGCAACCGGGGCGCATGCTCCGGAACTGCCGGGAGCGCCTGAAGTTGCGGCCGACCCGCCGCGGGCGCCAGAAACACTCGCTGCCCTGCCCGCCAAATGGAAAATCTCTTATGGTCGCCTGACCTTCAACGTAAGCCTTATGAACTTCAAGCACACGGGCCTCTTCCCCGAACAAGCCGTCAACTGGGATTGTATTGGCGAGGCCATTAGCAGCGCGGGCCGGAAAATCAGCCTGCTCAACCTCTTCGCCTACACCGGAGCCGCGACTCTTGCCGCAACTGCGGCGGGCGCAGAGGTTTGCCACGTGGACGCTGCACGCGGCATGGTTGCGCGAGCCAGGGAAAACGCAGCGGCTTCAAGGCTCGAAGATAAGCCGGTACGCTGGATCGTCGACGACTGCGCGAAGTTCGTCGAGCGGGAGATCAAGAGAGGCCGCAGATACGACGCTCTGATCATGGACCCTCCTTCCTATGGAAGAGGTCCCTCCGGCGAGGTCTGGAAACTCGAGGACGATATATACGGCTTTTTGAAACTGTGCGCGGGAGTATTGAGCGACGACCCCCTCTTCGTAATGATAAACTCCTATACGACGGGCCTCTCGCCTTCTTCTTTGGCATATATCGCCACCTCATTGCTGGGCGGGGATACCTGCTGCTACGAACTTGGGCTGCCGGTGGAGGCGAGCGGGTCTATCCTCCCCTGCGGGGCGACGTGTATATGGAAAGCGCGAGAGTAGGGGGCGGGTTTGCATCGGCTTTTGGCCTTGCCGACAAGGATTAGCCTGTAGATAATATGAATGATATTTACCTCAAAACTGAAAAACTGCGGTTTTCCTATGCCCCGCAGGAAGGCGCCGCGGCAGCCCCGGTAATAAACGACCTGGATCTTGAAGTAGAAAAGGGCACGTTTACCGCCGTCATTGGCCGCAACGGCTCGGGAAAGTCCACTCTTGCCAAGCATTTCAACGCGATACTTCTGCCGCAGGGCGGACGCGTGCTCGTCAGCGGTTCCGACACTGCGGACGATAAACTCCTTATTGAAATCCGGCGCAGAGTAGGCCTGCTCTTCCAGAACCCCGACAACCAGATCGTCGCGACCGTGGTCGAGGAAGACGTCGCATTCGCGCCGGAGAACCTGGGCTGCCCGCCGGAAGATATACGCCGCAGGGTCGACGAGGCGCTCAAGGCTGTCGGCATGTACGATTACCGCGAACACGCGCCGCATCTGCTGTCGGGCGGCCAGAAGCAACGCATCGCAATCGCGGGCATTCTCGCCATGGAACCGGAGTGCATTGTATTCGACGAGCCGACCGCAATGCTCGATCCCCGGGGCAGGGAGAGCATTCTGAAAGTCATAAGGGAACTGAGGGACAAAGGCGGCGTAACTATCGTTTTAATAACGCACCATATGGACGAAGCTGTCGACGCGGACAGGGTCGTCGTATTATCAAACGGCGAGATCGCCATGGATGGCGCCCCGCGCGACGTCCTGCTCAACGCGGAAGCTCTGCAGGAGTCCGGCTTGAACGTGCCTGATACCGTCTTGATATTGCGCGAACTGAAAGAAGCGGGGCTCGAGGTCGACCCCTGCGCCCTGACTGTGGACGAGTGCGCAAGCGTTATAGCTGCTTCGCTCTTGCCTGCAAAATACGATTCCGCGCCTGTCAGAGAGAAAAGTGAGCAATGACGACTGAGACGAACACTCCGCTGATACGGACAGAAAAACTGACGCACACATACAGCGCCGGCACGCCTTTCGAGCGTGTCGCGGTTTGCGATATTGACTTTGAAGCGGCAAAAGGTGAATGCATCGGTATAATCGGCCACACAGGTTCGGGTAAATCTACGTTCATACAGCACCTGAACGGGTTGCTGAAACCGACGTCGGGGCGCGTGTTCTTCGACGGCCGCGAGCTATATGAAACGAAGGGCTACGCGCGCGAAGTGCGCTTCAAGGTCGGGCTTGTGTTCCAGTACCCGGAGTACCAGCTCTTTGAATCTTCGCTTTACGACGACATCGCTTTCGGCCCGAAGAACATGGGCCTGAAGGAGGCGGAGATACGCGACCGGGTCCACGAGGCTGCGGGCTTCGCGCTGCTTGAAGAAGAGCTGCTCAGCAAATCGCCGTTTGAGCTTTCGGGCGGGCAAAAAAGGCGCGCCGCTATAGCCGGGGTCATAGCGATGCGCCCGGAAGTGCTGATACTCGACGAGCCGACGGCAGGGCTCGACCCGCGCGGGCGCGACGAGATAATAGCCAACATCCTCAGCTACAAAGAGGCTCGGGGCGCGACTGTCATCATGGTAACGCACAATATGGAAGAAATAGCGCGGACTGTCGAGAGGATTGTCCTTTTTGAAGACGGGGCCGTCGCTATGGACGGCACTCCCGCGAGCGTCTTTTCGCGCAGCGAGGAGCTCGAGGCCATGGGGCTTACCGCGCCTGTCGCCGCGCTTGTCGCCCGCCGCCTGCGCGCGCTCGGGGTTCCGCTCGACGACGGCGTTTACACGATTCCGCAGTTGAAGTCCGCGCTTGTGGCGCTAATGGATACCAGTGGAGGTTTAGCGTGCCCAGAGATATAACATTAGGCCAATATTTCCCGGGGCAAACGGTCGTCCACAGGCTCGACCCTCGCGTCAAGCTTGTGCTTATGATCGTATATATCTCCGCGCTTTTCGTCGCGAAAGGGCTCGCCGGGTATATCATTATGATAGCTGTGCTAACCTCGTGCCTTGCGCTTTCCAGGCTAAAACTCAGGACTGCTTTGCGCGGGTTGCGCGGAATAGTCATTATAATCGCGCTCACCGCAATCTTGAACATTTTCCTGACGGGCGAAACGGTCCTCCTTAAGTTCTGGGTGTTCACGATCACAAAGGAAGGCCTCATAGCGGGGGCGGCAATGGCGGGGCGGCTCATCATGCTCATAGTGGGCTCGTTCCTGCTGACGTATACGACGTCGCCTATAGCGCTGACCGACGGCCTTGAGAAGCTGCTTGGGCCGCTCAAGAAGATAAGGGCGCCGATACATGAACTTGCGCTGATGATGAGCATCGCCCTGCGGTTCATCCCTACGTTGATGGAAGAGACAAACAAGATTATAAGCGCGCAGAAAGCGAGGGGCGCCGACTTTGAGACCGGAGGCCTGCTGAAGCGCGCGAAGGCGATAATCCCCATCGTGATCCCCCTGTTCATCAGCGCGTTCCGCAGGGCTGACGAGCTCGCTGTCGCTATGGAGAGCCGCTGCTACCACGGCGGCGAGGGCAGGACGAGGATGAAGCCGCTGAAGACCGCAGGGCGGGATTACGCCGCGCTTGCGTGCGGCGCTTGCGTCCTGGCGGCCGTCATCGTCCTTGAAGCATTGAAAGTTTGGCCTTTGATATGATTGATCTAACGTGGGGCTCCGCCCCACAACCCATCGGCGCGGTTAGCATGACTGGCGCGGCCGGAGAACTCGGCGTGACTGGCGCGGCCGGAGAGCTCAGCGCGGTTGACGCGACTGACCCGGCAAGCACGCTTGCCCCAAAACACAATGTCGCGATACGCATCATGTACGACGGCTCGCGCTATCATGGCTGGCAAATCCAAAAAGGGCTGCCCACGGTGGCAGGCACGCTCGAAGCAGCTCTGGCTCGCGTCTGCGGCCACAGCGTCAAGCTCCACGGCTGCGGGCGGACTGACGCCGGAGTGCATGCGCTGTGTTATTGCGCCAACTTTTTCACGACTTCCTCCATTCCCCCGCAGAGGCTGCCTCTTGCGGTAAACACTTTTTTGCCTTCGGATATCTCCGTACAGGAGGCGCAGTACGCGCCTGACAGTTTCGAGGCAAACCTATCTTGCATAAAAAAAGAGTACACCTACAAGGTGTACAACTCTCGTATCCGCGACCCGTTCTATGCGTCGAGGGCGTATTTCTATCCGCAGAAGCTGGATATACCATCGATGCAGCGCGCTGCGGAACACATAGTCGGCACGCATGATTTCGTTTCGTTGCGCTCCACGGGTACCGTGACGAAAACTACGGTCAGGACCGTGCATTGGTGCGAAGTCGAAACTAGCGGCAGCATTGTCGACATCCGCGTCTGCGCGGATGGTTTTTTGTATAACATGGCAAGGGCAATCGCGGGCACGCTGCTATACGTTTCCGAGGGGAAGATACTGCCCGATGATATACCCGCGCTGCTCGAGGCAAGAGACAGGCGACTCGCTGGTCCCACCGCCCCGCCCGAGGGCCTATACATGACGAGGATATGGTACGACGACCTTAGGGGGGCGGGATTCGAACTCAATACGGTTTTCGCCTAGGAGCCTTGGACAAAACTCCCGCCATCATCTAGAGTCGGCGCAGCCGGCTTTGCACCGCCTCTTTCCGCCTGTTTGGCGCGTTTTTCGGTTAAATACAACCAAGTATTCGCCCCCGCTGAACTTTGTTCAGCGTAAACCCTGCAAAACAGGCGAAAACAATCGGCACTTATCTAATGACGCGAC
>WRJQ01000017.1 GCA_009778485.1 Oscillospiraceae bacterium | reverse complement strand
GAGCGAGCGTTACAGCTTGCTGTGACGCGAGTCTTAGTGTAATCCGCAGCGACGAGGTTGCGCTTACGAAATGAAATATAGCGCCTGGACGGGGTACCTGAACAGTTGCCTTTTCTCCAGTATATATCAGGCGGCGGTTGTTGTCAAACTATGAAGTTGATTAGTTCGCCTTGAAATGGTATAGTGTGATTATTACAAGGAAAGAGGATTTTCAAGTATGGTTGACATCAAGATGTTAAAGCGTTTCGCGGCGTTGCTGCTGACTTTATTGTTCGTTCTGGGTGCGGCTCTGCCGTCGTCGGCGGCGGAGAGCCTTTCGAACTTTAGCCGAGTCAGGGAGTATGACGGCAGGTTTGCGGACGTCGGAGCCGGCGAGTGGTATTACGCGGGGGTCGCCGGGGTTTTTGAACTCGGTCTCATGGACGGCAAGGGCGACGAGAGGTTTGACCCGATGGGGCTGCTCACAGTCGCCGAGGCGATAAAGCTTGCTGCCTGCCTGCATATGACTTACAGCGATAGCGCTGCGGATATCGAGGCCGGCGAGCCCTGGTACGCGCCGTATGCGCAGTACTGCAAAGAGCAGGGGCTTGCGGCTGCCGCGTACAGGAACTACGGTTCCCCCGCGACCAGGTCTGATTTTGCCGTTATTGTCGGAGGAGCGTTGCCCGATGAGGCGCTCGCTCCAATCAACCGCATCGTCGACGGAGCGATTCCCGACGTCGCCGAGAGCTACAGCTACGGCCCTGACGTCTACAGGCTCTACCGGGCGGGCGTCCTTACCGGCGCGGATGAAGAGGGGTACTTCTTCCCGGGCAGGACCCTACGGCGCGCGGAGGCTGCAACGATGCTGCTGCGCATCGCTGAGGCCGGCACGCGCGAGAAGTTCGAGCTTTCGGCCGAGCTTACCGGCGAGCAGATCTACGCGCTTGCTTCCCCTGCTGTCTTTTACATCGAGATTTTCGATGAGGACGGAGACTTGTTGAAGACGGGCAGCGGTTTCTTCATCGACGAGTCGGGCGTCGCCGTGACGAACTACCATGTCATCGTAGGCGGTTCTTCAGCCAGGATTGTTTTGGATAACGGCGATGTGCATGTCGTTGAGGGGCTCTATGATTTCAGCAGGAAGATGGATCTCGCTGTGATACAGATCGGCGAGATTGTGGTTGAAGAGGACGCCGAGGGCGAAGAGGGTGCCGGCGAAGGAGAAGGCGAGGCTGCCGGCGAGGGCGAGGCTGCCGGCGAGGGCGAGGCTGCCGGCGAGGGCGCTGCGTCCCATGTTTTCGCGACGCTGCAGCTTGCCGATTCCGATAAGCTGAAGACCGGCGCTACTGTCTACACCCTGGGCAGCCCGCTCGGGCTGCAGGCTTCCTACTCAAGAGGGATTGTCTCCCAGGCGCTTCGCGAGATCGAGGGCGTGGAGTACATCCAGATCGACGCTCCAATCTCAAGCGGCAGCAGCGGCGGGGCTTTGCTCGACTCGCGGGGCAGAGTCGTCGGCATCACCAGCGCGACTGCTGTGGACGGGCAGAACATCAACCTTGCTATGCCTGTCAACCTGCTTGCAGAGCTGGAACGCGATGAGTGCGTGCCTATGGGTTCGATTCTTATTGATATCGAGTATTACGACGATTTCTACCCCGCTCCGGATCTTGGCGCGTTCTATCAAATAACTCCTTTCAGCGTCGTCGAGACGTATTGGGGTACGACATACTACTACAATATGAAGGATTTCACGGATGACGCGGATACGCTGATCAACGTCTACTCGCATATGCTGGAGCAGAATTTCTTTGAGTATTACGGTTATTCGGATGAAGACGGCGACCGGATTTTGTCATATATCAATATGCACACTTATGTCTTCGTTGAGTTCGGGGTCACCACCTATCGCAACCGCGAGTGTTTCGTGATCGAGCTGTCCTGAACATGGGAGGTCTGTACAGGTGACTTACATGCGGCGCATGGAACTTTTCTTTCCGTGCGCCGTCTTATTTTTAAGTAAATGAAAGGACTCTAAATGTTATGAGAAGAAGATTTTGTACCTTCCTGGCGGCTGTTGCTCTGCTTGCCACGTCGACCGGCACGATTGCGCTCAAGGACATAGCTGCGAGTGCCCGGTACACTGATGTTCAAGCGGACACGCCGCACCGGGCGGCTATCGAATACCTGACTGCCGAAGGCATACTCGAAGGAGACGGCGGCGGCGCGTTCAGGCCGGATGCCGAAATCACCCGCGCGGAGTTCTGCAAGCTTGCCGTGGCAGTTTTCGGGACAGGAGAACCCGACGTCCCGTCGCAGGAAGCGCCGGCGTTTGCGGATGTCGACGCCCATTGGGCTAAAGAGTACATCGAAGCCGCCGCGAGCATGGGACTCGTCAACGGGCTTGGCGACGGGCGTTTCGGCCCGGATGAGAAAATCACCTGCGAACAGGCGATTACGATAGTCGTCAGGGCGGTCCGGGGCAGCCTGAAGGCATATCCGCTGGATTATCTCACATACGCTATGAACGAGGGCATCAGCAGCGGCGTGCCTGCAATCACCGGAAGGCACATAACAAGGGGCGAGGTCGCGCAGATTATCTACAACGTTCTGGAACGGCGAGACTTCGAGGAGCTTGAGCGCATTTACTACGAAGCCGCGAGTAATGACGACTCGAGAGAAGGCAACGCAGCCCCCCAGTATATGCCGCAGACCTCAGGAGAAACCTACTTACTCGAGGAAGCGGCTCCGCTAAGCATCCTCGACGGAGGCAGCGGCGCGGGCCTGTATTACGAATCGGATGTTTATCCCGGCGGAATGTATTATGGCTACCACAACACGGAGGAGTATCTGGCAAGCGGCGAGAACAGCTTCCACTCCCCTTTGACCAGCCCGCTTTCGACATTCTCGCTCGACGTGAACACAGCGTCGTACAGCCTCATCAGGTCCTCTCTGCAGCGCGGCTTGAAGCCGGACAGCGGCGCGGTGAAGATCGAGGAGATGATAAATTACTTCCGCTATGACCTCGAGCGCCCTGCCGGCGACGACCCGTTCAAGGTCACGACTGAGATGCAGCCCTGCCCATGGAACGAGGATCACTATCTGGCGATGATCGCGCTTCAGGGATACGATATCGACAAGGAAGATTTGCCTCCTTGCAACCTTGTTTTCCTGATAGACGTTTCCGGGTCGATGCTCCCGGCGAACAGGCTCCCGCTCGTTCAGCGTTCGATGTGCCTGCTGGTCGACGAGCTGAGGGAGCAGGACACGGTGACAATAGTTGTCTACGCCAACAGGACCGGCACTATGCTCGAAGCGACCTCCGGCAGCGAGAAGGAGACAATAAAAAGAGCCGTATACGGGCTCAGGGCCGGCGGCAGCACGAATGGCGCCGGCGGGATACAGCTTGCCTATGAGGAGGCGCGGAAGAACTTCATAGAAGGCGGCAACAATAGGGTTATCCTGTGTACGGACGGCGATTTCAACGTGGGCGTGTCAAGCGTGTCAGGCCTCGAGGAGTTGATCGTCGAGCAGCGCGAGGGCGGCATTTTTCTGAGCGTCCTCGGTTATGGCATGGGCAATATTAAGGATAATAAAATGGAGACCCTCGCGATGCACGGGAACGGCAACTATGCGTATATCGACAATCTCAGGGAGGCTAAGAAGGTGCTCGTCGACGATATGACTTCGACGATTTTCACCATAGCAAGCGACGTCAAGCTCCAGGTGGAGTTCAATCCCGAGACTGTTGAGGCTTACCGCCTGATCGGGTACGAGAAGAGGCTGCTCGAAGCGGAGGACTTTGCCGATGACGCAAAGGATGCCGGCGAGATGGGCGCAGGGCATAGCATGATCGCGTTTTATGAGATTATCCCGTCGGGCGCCGGCGAAGTCGAGTCGAAGGAGTTGACGTACCAAACCGCGCAGACGTCCGGCAGCGGCGAGTTCATGCGCGTCGAGCTGCGCTACAAGGTTCCCGGCAGCGATTCCAGCGTGCTTATGGATCCGGTTGTTGTCGCCGGGCTTTCGGATGCTCAGCCGAGCGAGGTTTTCAACTTCGCGTCCGCTGTGGTCGAATGGGGTTTGCTGCTCGGCGACTCCGCATACAAGGGCGATGCAAGTTTCGACAGCGTGATTGCGCGCGCTTTTGATAACATCGGCGGCGATGCTTTCGGCTATAGGGCTGAGTTCGTGCAGCTTGTCGACTTAAGCAGGTTTGTATAATCACCATGTACCTTCGAGATTGGTCGCCTTCCATGTGTAGCGGTACCAGCCTCCGTTGCCTTGAATCGCGATTCTCAACTTTATAGTACCATCAGCGGGTTTGTCGCTCGCGTCGAGATGGACGTCTATATACATCTCATCCCTGCTGTCGTAGAGCACATTTGCTTCCTGCGCCGGGACAAAGAAAGTCAGCGTTACGGCATAGTCGCCTATAGCAGTCGCGCCAACAAACTCGCCGATGATGAACCATTCTGACCGCAGATATCCGAACTCGATGGTTGGAGCACCCATACTGTAGGTGAACCCTGCGAATTGATAGTCGTCGGTGGTCCAAAAGCCGTACAGTATGGCCCACAGCGTCCGTACGGCGTCGCCTTTCGGCAAGCCGGCGACCGCTTCGTAGAGTTTGCTGTCCGTAATAGCCGGCGCGGGGTCATCGGAAGGGGTTTCCTGCGGGAAGTCCGGCGAGGCTTCTTCTTCCCCGCCGCCTACCGCATTGCCCGTTGGGAGCTCTTGCTCGCCGGTTCCCTGTTGGCCGGTTCCCTGCTGGCCGGTTCCCTGCTCACCGCCCTCGCCCGGGTCGTCCGTTGGCGTCTCTTCTTCCTGTGCGCCCGGCGAAACCTCCGGGCTGGCAGGAGATGTCGATGTGTCCGGCGGCGTTTGCTCCGGAGCGCCGGGATTGGACTGCTCCGGGGAGAGCGAGGGGTTGCCGGAAGGGTTCTGCCCGGTCGGCGGTTGGCCCTGTGCAGGCGATGAGGTTTCGACGCTCGGGTCTGTCGTTGCGCTGTCGCCGGAGGTGGGTTCGCCGCTGTCTTGGCTCGCTGCGGGCCCGGACGTTTCGCCGTTGCCGTGGGCGTCGCCCGGGGCGTCGGCGTTCGTAGTGCCCGGCGCAGACGGCACAGTTGTTGGATTTTGCTCTGCGGCGTTCTGTGTCGGCATTTCTCCGGATGCTGAAGATCCCGAGACCGGCGATGATTCATCCCCGCTGTTCCCCTTTTCGCTGCCGCTCGATGTTGTCAGAATTATCAACGCCGCTGCCGCGCCCAGTACAGCGACTGCGGCGATTCCCAGTAGAATCTTCGTTTTCAGGGCGATGCCTCCGGCTGCTTTAGTCGCGGCCAAGGCTGTGCCGCCTATGCTGCTTGCGCCGGAGTCTATCCCCGCCGCCGCGGATGCGGTGGTCGCGCTGCCTGCGCCGCCCACACTCCCCGCGTCCATAGCGGTTAGTTCTGCGGCCGCAGATGTTGATCCGGCCGCCGCCAATCCGTCGCTCGAGATTGTCGCAGCGATCGCTTCCAGGGATGCATCCGCGATTGTTTGATCGATCGCGATATGCTCCATGTGGGACAAAATGATTTTCGCGAACGGCAGCAGCGGTATGCCGACGATCCCGTAGAATCTCTCGCCGCTCTTGCTCTCTTGCTCTTCGACCTCGGAGCGGATCGCCTTTCGTGCCAGAAACAGCCTTGTTTTAACTGTGTTCGCGCTGCATTCCATGATGTCGGCAATTTCGTCGACGCTCAGTTCGTTGAAGTAATATAGCACTACAGCCTGGCGCTGCACTTCGGATAGGCCGTCGATTATCCTCCCGAGTCGTTCCTTCAGGTCGGCCCTCTCGGCGTATACGGCGGGCAGCGGTTCGTCAATGTCGCTCACGTCAAAGTCTTCGATGTCCTGTTCGGCGTCAAGGAGTATCGCAATGTTCTTCTTTCTGAGCTGCATATTGCACAGGTTCTTCGCGATTACCTGGAGCCATGAGGGGAACGCGGGTGGCGCTTTGAGCGTGTCCAGTTTGCGCCATGCGGTGATGAATGTTTCCTGCAGCACATCTTCCGCGTCGGCCGCGTTTTTCAGGATCATTCTCGAGAAGCCGTACACTTTATTGTAGTATATTGCGTATAGCTGTTCAAAGCTCCCCATGTCGCCGTTTTGCGCTGCGGCGACCAGTTCTATCTGCTGCTGCGTCATTGCCATGGCGGTTTCCTCGTTTCTGCGTTTGTGTTTGTGTATCAGCTTACCGGCAATGGCTCCCCGTATGTCCTGCCTTCCGCTCTCAAAGGCGGCAGGATTACGCGGGAGATTATTGCTGCCGCTTCGGCGCGGGTGATGTTATTGCCGGGATGGAAAGCCCCGCTTGCATCGCCCGTGACTACGCCCGCTTTGTACAGCATTGTTATTGCGTCGCTGTATTGCGTCGCGGCGGATACATCCGGCAGTGAGTTGACGGTGTTTTTGGCCTCGAACTCATGCGCCGGCAGCGAGCGCGAGAAGATGTACGCCATCTCCGCCCTGGTCGCAGCGCGGTCGTAGTCGGCGAAGTCGCCCGACTCAATTATCTCTTTTTCAAGCGCGTAGTCGACGTACACCCGGTACCATGTGGCGCCTTCTTTGAAATAGTTGTAATCCCCTGTCGAGTAGATAGCGTGCACCCTCGCTGCAATAGTGATAGCCTGCGCGAGCGTGACGTTTCCGAGCGGGTTGAACGCGTCAGCGCCTGTGCCTTGCATCAGCTTGTGCGTATAGGCTGTCGCGACGGCTTTCTGGTCGTTCAAGCCGTACCAGGCGTCCTCGTCGACGTCCGAAAACTGCCCGCTCGCGTAAGGAAGCGTTTCGACGAAGTTCGCCATGCAGTTTTCTTCGACTTCAACCCACCTCGCATAGAGATTGAGGTAACTTGTGACGACGCTGTCGAAGTCGTACAGTTCCCCGCCTGTGGAGGCCGTATACCAGCCGGCAAAAGCATATCCTGCCCGCGTCGGGTCCGGCGGCCTTGCAACTCTCGCTTCCGGGCCTTCTTCCAGATACTGCGGCTCGACGTAGCTTCCCGGGCCTGTATAGAAAGCTATTACCAACAGATTGCCTCCGCTGACCATGACGTCTTCCCTGATGATGAAACCGTTGTTAGCTCCGTTTTCGTAGCGCATTCCTGTCTTGTCGACAGTGCTGATCACCAAACCGGTCGGCATATAGACGTAATGCCATGTCACCGTCGCGCTTTCCGGCAGTATTATCAGGTCGGTCGATGAGTAGCCGGCGTAGGGGGCTTCCTGCGTATCCTTCTTGTCCCACGCGCAGACGACGGCTTCGCCGCTTATAACCGGCTCCGCGCCGCTCGCTATGTTTATCACGTTGCCTTCGCCGGTTATGCCCGTACCGTAAGCGAAGACGAAGCCGCCGTTGACGGTTACTGCCGAACCGGCGCCGTTGATTGCGATTGCCGCGCGCTTGCCCGCAGATATGATTCCGCCGCTGACGTGCACCTCGGCGCCTTCGCCGTCAAGGGCTAGCGCGAACGCCTCCTCGCCGGATCCCGTGCCCACATATCCGCCGCTTATAGAGACGCGCGCGTTTTTGCCGTCTACGCCAAGCGCGATCCCGCGAAACGTTTTCACTTCTCCGCCGCTAACGTTTACCGTTGCGTCGTCGCCGACGATGGCAATCGCGCTCTCGGCTAGGATGATGCCGCCGTTGATTGTGAGATTGGCGCCTTCGCAGAACATATATATCGCAGTTCCGTTCCCGCCTGCTATATCGCCTCCGTTTATCACAATGGTTGACCCGGGGACGCCTGCGTTTATTGCCACGCCCGATGTCACAACCCCGATCTGCCCTCCGTTGACGGTGAGTTTGGGCGTTCCGCTTAGCATGCTAAGCGTGGCGCCGTTTTCATAGTTGTTGATCGCGCTTCCCGGCATGACTATGAATTCTCCGCCGCCGCTGATGTTTACCAGGCTTCCGTGGGCGGGCACGCTCCCGCCGTACAAGGCCTGCCATACTACCGTAACGCCTTCCGGCATGGGCAGGTCGAGCTGCTGCGTGGCGCCGTTTACATGCCCGGTGACTGTGACGACGTCGCCGTTGGCCGAAGCGCTGAGCCTGGCCGCGACGCCTGTGTCAAAGTCGCTTATTGCTGTCGCCAGGTCTGAGGCCGGCGACGCGTCTGCCGTAAGCGGCGTCGCCGCAAGCAGGCACAGGGCCAGGGCTGCCGTCAGCGCCGCAGATGTGATCTTTCTTGATATGTGTTTCATATTGATAACTCCTTTTTCGGGTTGCATTATGCTATATAGATGCATTATAACACGATTCGGTTTTACGGATAAGCAGAAATTTTCCATGCTTGAATTGTGGCGCGAATTTTGTTAGAATAACGGCAGTTACAAATTAATGGTTCGCCCGACAAAACCGCGTCTGACGATTTTTGAGTGATTTTTTCGTCAGGCGAGTCCAATATGTTGCGGTAATACTATGTGTATTACCCAACATATTGGGCGAAGTCTGGCGGGAGAAGCACCAAAAAGAGGCGGGCGTGCTTTTGTCGGGCGGACCATAAAATGGTTAAGGAGCGGTATTATGTTTAGGTTGGATTACAAGCAGCTCAACAAGAAAGAAGTGGAAGACGTCCTCGCCAAAGCCTCGCCCCCGGCAGGCGCCGCAGCTCTTTGCGGCAAGTTCGCGGGCAAGTCGCTGAAAATCGTCCTCGACAAGCTCCCGGTCGAAGGCCCTGTCCTTGAGTATGAGTTCCTTAGCGACACGAAGCTCAACCTGAAGGAAAACGGCGCCGCCGCCGTATCCTGCGACTACGCCGCGCTGTCAATGAAGGATTGGTCGCTCTTGACCCATATGGTCCCCGGTACGAAAAAGGGTTACGCGATCATAGTCAACTGGGATACCTCCGCCGTGACCGCCTATGAAATGTGGTTCATCGATTACGAGGGCGACGTGCCCGATACGAAGAAAGGCCTCGTGCAGATGGGCCAGGCCGGGGGGATGAAGCCTTTCGTCAACCGCGAGGTCCAGCGCCAATGTTACTTTGGCTATATCGAACGAGATGGCAAGGCGCCGCCTGAGCAGCGCCCGAAGATTACCCTGCAGCTTGAGAACGCGATGATCAAGTGGAAGGAAGACCGGGGCAAGAAATGGTTGACGACTTATGTCTCCTCTTTGTTTACAACTTTCGTGGAGCTGGACACACCTGACGGCGGCGACGTCCTCACGTTCGTTTCTGACCTTTTCGAGGTCGACGAGCACACATATATCCATTGCTACGGCGAAGTCGAGTTCTCGGGGCGGCTGTCCGTGGAGGTTTTTGACCTGTTCAGCATGAAGAAGATCGGCATGACCATGGGCATCGACGAAAACAGCGCGTTCGAGTACACGGTATACAAGGGGCACGGCAAGTATCTCGGGCGCTACGCTACGTTTTTCGATTTCAACGACAGGGGCGACAAACTTTCGGACTTCATAAGCTCCCGTTTTGACTTCTCCGTGAAAGGCGCGCGCTACTCCTACCGCCCCAGCATCATGACTAAGCAGATCACGCAGGAGGACGTGGACAGGATTGCCAAAGATCCGCTGATTTTCAGCCAGGAGAGGACTGCCGAGAGGATCATGATTTCTTCCTGGGTTCCGGAGGATACGGCTTATTGCGTCGGAAAGACCGTCGCCTTCCGCAGCGACGACGGCCTGACTGTTGAGATGCGTTTCAACTCCGTCACGGAGCTTGAGTACAAAGTGGATGGCGAGGGCGTGTGGCATGCTGAGCAGTACCGCGCCGCAGAGCTGGATGAGGATCTCATCGTTTTCGCGTTCTACCGCTCGGGCTCAAATCCCCCGTCGCACATGGTCTTCGCCCTTGATTTCAAAAACGGCCTTGGGACTTGCATCAGGAGCAAGCTCGGTAATAAGTATGACCTGCACGATGTGGAGCCCCACTACCATTTCGGCATGTTCGAGGCCGAGGGCGTCGTTCCTACGCGCATTTTCCGCCACGGTTTCACGGACGAGCTGCTCGGCCGCGCGTTCACGCAGTACTGGTCCGACACCATGAGTTCGCTGCATATCTACAACGCTCCGCACTCTTACTCATGGACTATCATCGCAAACGATAAGCCCGGCAGCCCCGGGAACCGCGCGGGGAGCGCCGTTTGGAGTTCGCCGTGCGAGTACATCAAGCTCCGCGACGATATTTACTGCATGAGCTGGGTCGAGCATAAATGGGAGGGCATCATCGATTCCCTGTTCCGTAACCTGCGCACCGGTTACGACTGCGCTTTCGGTTACGGCGTGTCGCATGACGGCGATTTCCTGCATCTCGACAAGACTGGCTGCAGGACCCGTTTCGCGGGCTATGTCGATCTTTCGGGCATCTACCCGCTGAGGAACTACAACCCGCTGGCGTAGACGGCAAGCAAGACAGGGGGACGGTTCTCTTGTCTTGGCGAGCCAAGACAAGAGAACCGTCCCCCTGTCTTGCCCTACTCTCCTGCCTGGTTTCCGGCGATCCAGCCGGCTCCGGGCAAGTCGCGCCCCAAATCGCAGGTGTAGTTCAAGACGATTACGTCGCCGGGCTCCAGTTGATACCGGGAGCAGCCGTAGTTGGGATACCAGTCGTTCACCTTGTACATCCACCCCGACAGCTCGCCCACGTCGAACTCATATAGATTGTTAATGGCTTCTATATATGCCGAGTTGTATATGGGAGTATTGCGGAATGTCATGTGTATACCTGCGCGCCGCATTTCGCGCTGGAGTATGTTAAACACGCTCTCGCCCTCGTATGCGGTCACGGCCGTCGCAGGGAATATAACGCCGTCAGCAGGGACAAGCTCGTGTTTTTCATTATTCAGCAGGTTCATGTTGTCGAGTATCGTGTCGCAATGTACTGAGAGCGTCACGGTGAAGGAACCATCGCCGACCTCCGCGTCCTGCGGCTCTACCGGCGCCGGTCGCCCGCTCGGTACGGGACTGGTCTGATATGTGTCCCGGCCGGCTGATGGGCCGGCCTCCATTGTAGACGGCGGCTCCGCCGCTTCATCGCTACCAGACTCGCTCTGCGCCGCGTTTTCTTCGGCCGCGCTCTGCTCGCTCGCTACTCGCTCCTCTTCGCTCGCAATCGCTTCGCCGGACTGCTCGCGTTCTTCAGGTGCGGAGTCCTGTGCGTCTACGCCATCATCGCCGGGCTCACTGCCGGGCTCTTGGGCGCCGCTTCCGGCAGGTTGGGCGGGGCTGCTGTGCTCCGGCGCAAGTTGTTGGTCCTGCGATTGCGCGGCGCTTGTGTTTTGCGACTGTTGCGCCGCCCCGGGTGCGGAAGGCTCAGCCGCATCCCCGGCGCCGGCTGATTGCATAGGCGACTCCGGCGTCTGCGCGGCGACTGCGGACGTATTATCGCTGTCGCGCTTGTTGTAGTTCCCGCCAAAGAACCATGCCGTCGACAGCGCAGCCACTATTACGACTGCGGCTATGATTTTGTTCTTGTGCTTTTTCATCCCGCCTCCTGTTGCGCTTAGGCAGTCGGGGATCGAACCCCGACTGCCTATGCAGATTACAAAAGCTCCGCTTTTGCCAGCATCCTATACAGCATCTCGGCTATCTCGCAACGCCGGATAGCAACGCCCGGCCCAATGTCGAACTCCGTATCGTCGAGTATTCCGGCGTCATAACACAACGCCATCGCAGCCGCCGCCCACGGCGCCACAGTGCGGTAGTCGCCGAACGGCGCGAGAGTATCGCGTATTGCAACTTCGCCCATGCCGGTGTCCATGCCGCAGAGTTTCGCCGCGCGGGCTACCATTACGGCGGCTTCCTGCCTCGTTATCGTGCCTCCCGGTTTGAATGTCTCGGCGTCGATCCCGGTCACTATCTCATAGAAATACGCCGTAGCTATCGCAGTGGCGTACCACTCCGTCGCCGGAACGTCGTTGAACGGCAGGAACGTCTTTTCCGGCAGGCCCAATCCTCGCGTGACTATCGCCGCGAACTCGGCGCGTGTCATCGTCGCGTCGGGGTCGAAAACGAAGGCGGGGGTACCGTCGTCCGACGTGCCGTTTTTACCGTTTATTATCCCTCGCTCCGCGAGCGCTTCTATAGCAGCCCGGTTAGCGTGGTTTTGTACGTCGGGGAACGTCCTGCCGGGGATTGTCACGGGCATGGCGCTCACGTCCGGGTCTTTACCCGGCATGCCTTGCATGCCTTGCAGCCCCGCACCCGAAGGCGTTTCCTGTCCAATTGGCAAGAACTCGCCGCGCTGCACTGCGTCGCCCATCCTGTACAGGCTGTTTCTTCCCTCCAGCGCGCGCCCGGCCGCCACCAGCCCGTAAAGCGCTTGCTCCGTCGCCATCTGGTCTTTCCCGCTGCCATCGTGCGTATGCAGCACGTCATTGGCGTGCCTGAAGCTGCCGTCCGGGTTGGCGTAGCTCATAATGCAGTCAATCAGCGTCTTACCGTTTTTCACAAAGCGCTGGTCGTCAGCAGGAATACCGAGTTCGCACAAAGCAACAAGGACTTGAACGGCGCTTTCTACAGCCGATGAGTTGCCGGAAAAGCTGCTCGTGTAACCGCCTTGATTGTCCTGCATCAGCGACATACATAGCACAGCCTTGTCAGTCGCCGCTCTGACCTCCGGCTTATCCTGATACTTTGCGAGAGCCTGCAGCGCCATGCCTGTGAGGTCCGGGTCTGCGGACTGCCCCCTCGTGTCGTCCGACGCGCCGCCTGTAAGGTTCCAGCCGCCATCGTCAAGCTGGCGGCGCAGCATCTCGCCTATATACATATCCCGCGTCGCCTGAGTCTCGGCTTCAAGGTTTATCGGGATGGGGTAATTCATGCTGTCAAGCGCCAGAAGCGCGAAAATCGGGCCGTTAATCCCCTGCCAGGCCGTCTTGTCAAAGTCGCCGAGCGCTGCGGTCAGGTCATGCCCCGCCACATTGCGCGGGTCATATCCCGCTGCCGTGAGTCCCAGGATAACACGGCTGTTGTCCGTGTATTTCCTATCGTGCAAGATCGCGCCATGTTCGCGCACATAGCGCTCGACAGTCCTGTAGTAACCCTCGAAGTATGAGTCAGGTATGTCGTAACCACTTCGGGCGAGGCCGATGACGGCCCACTCGCCGCCTACGGAGTCGACCTGCGGGTTTTTGACCGTGCCGAGTATATATCCCGCAGTCTTATTGACTGCTGAGTTAAGCGCCGCCTTGTCTATGCCCGCGGCTTGCGCTGGCGTTGTATAAACGGATAACAGAGCCCCTGTGAGCAGTATGAGCGCTAAAACAAGCGATAGCCTTTTTCTCATCATGTCTCCTTTCTTGCCGGGCTGGTACCCCATCCGGCGAGAAATCGGATGAGGCATAACAGAAAATGCCACGACAACTATAATTGTTGCCGCGGCCGCATTCCCGCTGACATAACCTCTCCTGTGTGTCTCCTGACTCACGCGATTGCGGGGCTTTGTTTCCCACACGAATTTGCTCTGCCTTCCCGATGTTCCCCGTAACTTTTGGGAACCCAGTGGCTGACGGTAGTCAACGAGCTGATCCTACGCGTTTACAGTGGCGGTACCGTTCGGGAATGGCGCACTATAATGGTTTGTCGGTCGAACCATGATACGCGCTTCACCCGATTCCCCTGCGTCTGCGGTAAAGGATTCGCTATGCCGGAGCGCAGGACTCAAGATGGTTACTAAAGTATTCAGTTTGCAGGTGTGCCAGGCTGCCTAGGCATAGGCATTCCTTGTGGTAAACTATAACGCATGGAGCCATTGGCTGTCAATGTTTTTGTGCAAACGTTTGGTAATATTACTCTTATGAGGACGTGTAACTGTTCAGGCACCCTTCCGCGCCGTCAATCTCGAAGTGGCAGTTCGTGGCTTCGTGGCATTATAATGCACTATAATGGCTCTAAAACCGATGCCAATTTAGTGTAGTTTACGGAAGTGAAATTTTTTAAAATTCCCTATTGACAAGCGGGAATCTTTCTGGTATTCTACTCCGGCGACTTTAGGCGAGGCCTGCCGTCGCAATGCGCGATGATCCGGGAGATTGCAGGGTTTTCCTGGTAACTTCCGGGGAGTATGTCCGGCGCCGCCGCGTGCGGCGCGCAATCGGGCGGTTCGGGGAGATTCTTATTTTTGCCCGAGGCGGATTGACGTCCGCTTTGGTTTTCGGGCGAAATGATACGCACGGCTGTGTGTGCAGAAATTTTCCCTTCCGTACTGTGTGTAAAAACAATGTTTTGCATGTCAGGAGGAGCACCATGGCAACCAGCAAGAAAATGATCCGCATAAGGCTCAAGGCGTACGACCACCAGCTAATCGACCAGGCGGCGTCTACTATCGTAGAGACCGCAAAGAGGTCGGGGGCGAGGGTTTCCGGGCCTATCCCGCTGCCAACTAAAAAGGAGATCGTCACGATTCTGCGCGCCGTCCATAAGTATAAGGATAGCCGCGAGCAGTTCGAGAGGCTCACGCACAAGAGGCTGATCGATATTATCGGCCCGACCCAGAAGACTGTCGAGGCTCTTATGTCTCTTGAGTTGCCGGCGGGCGTCGAGATAGAGATTAAATTGTAGGTAGGAGCCTAACCCGAGGGGATCCCGGGGCAACGCCGTGCTAGGCACGGTGCCCGGGATGACGCAGAACTCCGGGGTCATGTTGGCGGCGCGCCGCAGTCCGGCCGCAGCCAACCAATAACCAAGCTCCGGGAACAAGTGGTCCTCTCCGATATAAACCGTCGGAGCCCGGCTTCGCCGGAACGGACCGAACTCCCGGTAAGGAAAGGGGATTCAATAGTATGGTCAAGGCAATTATCGGCAGGAAGGCCGGTATGACGCAGATCTTCAACGAGAACGGCAAGGTCATCCCTGTGACCGTGATCGAAGCGGGGCCTTGCGTCGTCGTGCAGAAGAAGTCCGTCGAAAAGGACGGCTATGATTCGATCCAGCTCGGCTTTCAGGACATCAAGGAGCGCAAGCTCACCCAGCCGGAGCTCGGGCATCTGAAAAAGGCGGGGGTTTCCCCCAAGAAGCACCTCAAGGAGTTCCGCCTGGACGACGTTTCCGGTTACAGCGTCGGCGACGAGGTGAAAGCTGACATTTTCGCCGAGGGCGATAAAGTCGACGTTACAGGCACTTCCAAGGGCAAAGGTTTCGCGGGCGTCATAAAAAGGCACAATGCCGGCAGGACTCCGACCTCGCACGGCGGCGGCCCTGTCCACAGGCACGCCGGATCTATGGGTTCGGGCACGGATCCTTCCCGCATCTTCAAGGGGAAGATCGGCGCGGGCCATATGGGCGCGGAGCAGGTCACGGTTCAGAATATCGATGTTGTCAAGGTCGATGCTGCTCTCAACATGATCGCCGTCAGGGGCGCAATTCCGGGTCCCAAGGGCGGTCTGGTGTGGTTAAAGAATACTGTCAAGAACGCCTAATCGGTTTGGTGCCTGAATTAGAACGAAAGGAATGGACCTTATAATGCCGGACAGCAAGGTATATAAAGTATATAACATGGCGGGAAAGGCCGTCGGGGAGGTCAGCCTCCCGGACTCCGTGTTCGGCGTCGAGCCGAATATCACGGCTATCCACGCTGCAGTTAAGAACCATTTGGCAAACAAACGGCAGGGCACGCAATCTGCGCTGACCCGCGCGGAGGTTTCCGGCGGCGGGGCGAAGCCTTACCGCCAGAAGGGCACAGGCCGCGCTCGTCAGGGCTCTGTCAGCGCGCCGCACTATACGCACGGCGGAGTCGCGTTTGCCCCGAAACCGCGCGACTACAGCTTTGCGCTGAATAAGAAATACCGCAGGCTCGCGCTCAAGTCGGCCCTTTCAATCAAGGCCTCCGACGACAGCATCATTATCGTCGACAGCATCGAGATGGATGAGATCAAGACAAAGGATTTCAGGATGTTCCTTGAAGCTGTCGGCGCTTCGCGCAAAGCCCTCGTCGTTACGCCCGAAATAAACAGAAACGTCGTCCTCAGCGCCAGGAACCTGCCGGGCGTGAAGACGACTTTCGCATCTTTGCTCAACACATACGATATCATGAACGCGCAGTCTTTCGTCATCGACAAGGCTGCGCTCGATGTGATCGAGGAGGTTTACGCCTGATGAGTAAGTCATTCGATATAATTCTTCGCCCGATCATCACCGAACAGTCGATGGAACACGTCGACATCAAAAAGTACGTTTTCGAAGTGGCGCGCGACGCCAATAAGATTGAAATCAAAAACGCCGTCGAAGAGATTTTCGGGGTCGAGGTCGACAAAGTCACGACGCTCAACATGAAGGGCAAGATAAAGCGCGTCGGACGTTATCCCGAAGGCAGCCGGAAGGCTTGGAAGAAAGCCGTAGTCAGGCTTACGGACGGCTCGAAGACTATTGAATTCTTCGAAGGTATGGTTTAGCGGGAGGAAAGTGCAGTGTCTGTCAGAAAGTATAAGCCGACGACCCCTTCGAGGCGGCACATGTCCGTTTCGGGGTTCGACGGGATCGACAAAAAGGCAAAGCCCGAGCGCAGCCTGACGCAGGTGCTCAAGAAGCACTCCGGGCGCAACAGCTACGGGCGTATCACAGTCCGCCACAAGGGCGGCGGCAACCGGCGCAAATACAGGCTCATCGACTTCAAGCGCAATAAGTTCGACGTTCCCGGCTCCGTTTTGCGCCTGGAGTACGACCCGAACCGCTCCGCGAATATCGCGCTTATCGAGTACCCGGACAACGAGCGCAGGTATATCATAGCTCCTGTCGGCCTCGCTGCGGGCGACACGGTCATTTCTTCAAAAACCGCCGACATCAAGCCCGGCAACGCCCTGCCCATCACCTCCATCCCCGTCGGCACGGTCATCCACAATATCGAACTCTACCCGGGGAAAGGCGGCCAGCTCGTAAGGAGCGCGGGTACCTCCGCGCAGCTTATGGCAAGAGAGGGCAAGATGGCGCAGATCAGGATGCCCTCCGGCGAGTACAGGCTCGTGCGCAGCAACTGCATGGCTACGATCGGCCAGGTCGGCAACGCAGACCACGCGAACATCAGCATCGGCAAAGCCGGGCGCAAGCGGCACATGGGCATCCGCCCGACTGTCCGCGGCTCGGCGATGAACCCTGTCGACCACCCGCACGGAGGCGGAGAGGGCAAGAGCCCGATAGGCAGGCCCGGCCCGGTGACGCCTTGGGGCAAGCCGACTCTTGGTTACAAGACGCGCAGGAAGAAGAACCCTTCAGATAAATATATCGTCAAGCGCCGCGGAAAGAAGTAGGAGGTTACTTACTATATGAGCAGAAGCGTCAAAAAAGGACCGTTTGCCGCGCCCGAGCTTTTAAAGCGGATCAATGATATGAATGCCTCAGGCGAAAAAAAGGTTCTTAAGACCTGGTCCCGCGCAAGCACGATTTTCCCGACCTTCGTCGGGCATACGATAGCAGTACATGACGGCAGGCGCCACGTGCCTGTTTACATTACGGAAGACATGGTCGGGCATAAGCTCGGCGAATTCGCGCCCACGCGCACCTACAGAGGTCACGCGGGCAGCAAGACTTCAAGATAAGGGGGCGGACTTTATGGAAGCGAAAGCCCATCTCAAGTACGCGCGCATCTCGCCCCGCAAGGTCAAGATTGTCTGCGACCTAATAAGAGGCAAGGACACAAAGACTGCGAGAGCCATCCTGCTCCAAACGCCGAAGGCAGCTTCGGAGCTTCTGCTCAAGCTGCTCAAGAGCGCGGTGGCGAACGCGGAGAACAACCATGATATGGACCCGGACAACCTCTATGTTTCAGAGACTTTCGCCAACCCCGGGCCGACGCTCAAAAGAATCCGCCCGCAGGCGAGGGGCAGGGCTTTCCGTATCAACAAGAGAACCTCACATATAACCGTCGTCGTGGCGGAGAAGGATTAGGGGGGAACGCATGGGACAGAAGGTTAATCCGCACGGCTTCCGGGTCGGCGTCATAAAGGACTGGGATTCCCGCTGGTACGCCAGGGCCGACAAGGTAGGCGACCTCATCATTGAGGATTACAAAATCCGCGAGTATTTGAAGAAACTGCTGTTTTCGGCCGGTGTGCCGAGGATTGAGATCGAGCGCGATAACGCGAGGGTGCGCATCTTCATCCACTGCTCCCGCCCGGGCGTCGTAATCGGCAAGGGCGGAGCGGAGATAGAGAGGCTGCGCCTCGACATCGAGAAGAAGATAGGCAAGCCTGTCGCGCTGTCGATCGTCGAAGTGAAGAACCCCGATACGAACGCCCAGCTCATCGCAGAGGGCATTGCGGCCAAGCTGGAGAAGCGCATCGGTTTCCGCCGCGCCATGAAGAACGCTATGAGCCGCGCTATGAGGCTCGGCGTGCGCGGGATCAAGGTCATGGTATCCGGCAGGCTCGGCGGCGCCGAGATTGCCAGGAGCGAGACTTACCACGAGGGGACAATACCGCTGCAGACCCTTAGGGCCGACATCGAGTACGGCTTTGCGGAAGCGGCGACCACATACGGGCGCATCGGCGTCAAGGTTTGGGTGTACAACGGCGAGATCCTGAGCCAGACGCTCCGGACGACCCCCAGGACCATGGATACTTCGCGTCCGCCCAGGGACAGGCGCGACCGCAATAACCGCGGCGGCTCCCGCCCGCCGCAGCAGGGTGGCGGCTACAACCGCGACAGCCGCCCACCGCAGCAAGGCGGCGGCTACAACAGGGACAATCGCCCGCCGCAGCAAGGCGGCGGCTACAACAGGGACAGCCGCCCGACTCAGCAGGGTGGCTACAACAACTACAACCGCGCCCCGCAGCAGGGCGGTTACAACCGCGACAGCCGACCCCCGCAGCAAGCGGGCGCCCCCGCCCCGCAGGGCGGCGCGCAGCAGGGTAACGCCCCGCAGGGTAACGCCCCACAGGGCGGCGCCCAAACGGGCGGCGCACAAGGCTCCGCGCCCGCCGCGCGTCCGGAAGGAGGCAACGACTGATGCTTATACCGAAAAGGGTTAAACACCGCAAGACCCAAAGAGGCCGCATGAGAGGCAAGGCCACACGGGGCAACACTATCTCTTACGGCGAGTACGCGATGCAGGCTCTCGAGCCGGCGTGGATTACCTCGAACCAGATCGAAGCAGCGCGTATCGCGATGACCCGCTACTCGAAGCGCGGCGGTAAGGTTTGGATTAAGATTTTCCCGGATAAGCCTGTGACGTCGAAGCCGGCTGAGACCAGGATGGGTTCCGGCAAGGGCTCCCCCGATTACTGGGTGGCCGTCGTAAAACCCGGGAGGATCCTGTTTGAGATTGCAGGCGTCACCGAGGAAGTAGCGCGCGAGTCGATCCGCCTCGCCGGCCACAAGCTTCCGTGCAAAGTGAAGTTTGTCATGCGGGATGAGAGCGAGCAATAAAGACCACACCAGCGAAAGGAATGAGCTTTGATATGAAGGCAAGCGAGGTTATCGATCTCAGCCGGGATGAGTTGGAGGAGAAGCTCTCCGGGCTTAAAAAGGATCTCTTCTTCTTGAGAATGCAGCACGCGACGAATCAGCTTGACAATCCAATCAGGATTGCGCAGGTCAGGAAAGACATTGCCAGAGTCAAGACAGTCATTCGCCAGAAGCAGCTCGGAATTTAGGGGGAGTTTGAATGAGTGATTCAAGGACGTCTTCAAGGAAAACGAGAGTCGGCAAAGTCGTGTCGGATAAGATGGACAAGACCATAGTCGTGGCAGTCGAGAACCGGACTGCGCACCCTCTCTACAAGAAGATCATCAAAAGGACATACAAACTGAAAGCTCACGACGAGAACAACGAATGCAGGATCGGCGACAGGGTCCGGGTCATGGAGACTCGCCCTCTCTCGAAAGATAAGCGCTGGAGGCTCGTCGAGGTCGTCGAAAAGGCGAAGTAAGGGGGTATCGGCATGGTACAACAGGAATCATATCTCAAAGTCGCGGATAACACTGGCGCGAAAGAGATTAAGTGCATCCGCGTACTCGGCGGTTCAAAGCGGAGATACGGAAGCATCGGCGACGTTATCGTCGCATCGGTCAGGAAAGCCGCTCCCGGCGGCGCCGTCAAGAAGGGCGAGGTCGTCAGGGCTGTCATCGTCCGCACGGCGAAAGGCGTCCACAGGGCCGACGGGACTTACGTGCGTTTCGACGAGAACGCCGCAGTGCTCATCAGGGAGGATAAGAACCCCAGGGGTACGCGCATATTCGGGCCGGTTGCCCGCGAGCTCCGCGACAAGGAGTATATGAAGATACTCTCCCTGGCTCCGGAAGTCATATAGGAGGAAACCCGTATGCATGTAAAGACAAATGATACCGTAGTCGTACTGAGCGGCAGGGATAAAGGCAAGCAGGGCAAGGTCATGCGCGCCGATCCCAAAGGCGGAAAGCTCCTCGTTCAGGGCGTCAACGTCGCGAAGAGGCACCAGAAGCCCCGCAAGCAGGGCGAAGAGGGCGGCATCATCAAGAAGGAAACCCCCATCTACGCCAGCAAGGTCATGCGCGTATGCCCAAAATGCGACAAGCCCACAAAGCCTGCGCACAGCTTCGACGAGGACGGCAGAAAGTTCCGGGTCTGCAAGAAGTGCGGCGCTGAGATTTGAAAGGTACCTTACTATGACCAGAATGAAAAAGAAGTATTCCGAAGAGGTCGCTCCCGCGATGATGAAGAAGTTCGGCTATAAAAGCGCGATGCAGATACCCAAAGTCGACAAGATCGTCGTGAACGTCGGTTGCGGCGACGCGCGCGATAACGCAAAGGCGATTGAAGCGGTTATCAAGGACATTTCCGCAGTGACCGGGCAGAAAGCTGTCGTTACGAAGGCGCGCAAGTCCGTTGCGAATTTCAAGCTCCGCGAAGGTATGCCCGTCGGCGTAAAGGTCACGCTCAGGCAGGATAAGATGTGGGAGTTCCTCGACAGGCTGCTCAACATTGCTCTGCCCCGCGTGCGTGACTTCCGCGGGATCAACCCCAACTCTTTCGACGGGCGCGGCAACTATGCGCTCGGGCTCAAAGAGCAGTTAGTTTTCCCCGAAATCGACTACGACAAGATCGAAAAGCTGCGCGGTATGGATATCGTCATTTGCACCACCGCGAAGACAGATGAGGAGGCCCGGGAGCTCTTGACGTATCTCGGCGCCCCGTTCGTGCAAGTTTAGCGAAAGGATTGGTCAATAGAACATGGCAAAGAAAGCGATGATCTTAAAGCAGCAGCGCGAGCCTAAGTTTTCTTCGCGCCGCTATAACCGCTGCAAGATTTGCGGCCGGCCTCACGCTTACCTTCGCGACTACGGTGTTTGCCGCATTTGTTTCCGGAATTTGGCGTATAAGGGGCAAATCCCCGGCGTTCGCAAGGCCTCATGGTGAATTCGCCGCCATGCTTCGCCTCGCGATCTTCGCAGTATCTTAATACAGCTTCGATCGTTCGGCTTTGCCTGACAACGAATTCAGCGCATGAGGAACCTCATGGTGTTCGCCGCCATGCTTCGCCTCGCGATCTTCGCAGTATCTCTCATTAAGGAGGAGTCAATATGCATATAACAGACCCGATCGCCGATATGCTGACGCGCATTAGAAACGCGAGCGCGGCGAAGCATTACACGGTCGAGATACCCGCGTCGAATATGAAAAAGTCGATTGCGGAAATCCTGATGCAGGAAGGGTATATTAAGAATTACCAGCTTATCAACAACGGTATTCAAGGCGTTATCAAAATAACGTTGAAGTACAGCGGCAATGAGAAAGCCATCGCCGGACTCCGGCGCGTTTCAAAACCGGGCTTGCGCGTGTATGCCGGCGCGGATGAACTGCCTTATGTCCTCAGAGGGCTTGGCGTGGCTATTGTTTCAACATCGAAGGGCGTTATGACCGACAGGAAAGCCAGGGAGGCTCATGTCGGCGGTGAAGTCCTCGCGTTCGTGTGGTAGGGGGGCTTGTTGAATGTCTAGAATCGGAAAAGCTCCCATATCGATACCATCCGGAGTTGAAATCAAAGTCTCGGACTCGAACGTCGTTACCGTCAAGGGTCCCAAGGGCACGCTTGAAAAGGCGATAGACCCTGACATTAAGCTGAACATCGACGGCGCTATGCTGCTCGTTGAGCGCCCGTCGGATATGCCGAAGCATCGCAGCCTGCACGGGCTGTCGCGTTCGCTCGTCAATAACATGGTCGTGGGCGTGACAGACGGTTTCCGCAAGGAGCTTGATATCGTCGGCGTCGGCCTTAGAGCCGTGAAAGAGGGAACGAAGCTGGTTATGAACCTCGGCTACTCGCATCAGGTCATCGTCGAGGAGACTGACAGCATCGCAATCGACGTCCCCAGCCCGAACAAGATCATTATCAGCGGCATTGACAAACAAGAGGTCGGCCAGTTTGCCGCCGACGTCAGGAAGAAGAGGCCCCCGGAGCCATATAAGGGCAAGGGGATCAAGTATTCCGACGAGGTCGTGCGGCGCAAGGAAGGCAAGACGGGCGTCAAGTAAAGCCCGGATGGCAAGTCACTCAAACGGGTTTTAAATCGGACCAGACTCCGGTGTCGCTGATAGCGGCACAACAAGGAAGGGGATTAACAAGGTGATTAACAGACCTGACACAAAAGCGCAGCGTCAGCGGCGCCACAGAAGGGTGCGGGGCAAGATCTCCGGCACGGCCGAAAGGCCCAGGCTGAACGTTTTTCGCAGCGAAAAACACATTTACGCGCAAATCATCGACGACGCGAAGGGGCATACGATGTGCTCGGCGTCATCGGTTGAAAAAGGTTTCGATATATCCGGCGCAAACAAGGAAGGCGCGCGCAAAGTCGGTAAAATGGTCGCCGAGCGCGCAGTATCACAGGGGATCACTTCAGTTGTTTTCGACCGCGGCGGATATATTTATCACGGTCGCGTCAAAGAACTGGCGGAAGCTGCCCGCGAGGGCGGGCTGACTTTCTGACGGGGGAGGATATTCCATGCCTTACACAAATAACAGCACCGGCGGCAACAACAACAGAAGAGACAACAACCGCAGGGACAACAGAAGAGACGAGCCGCCGCCTGAATTTTCGGAAAAGGTCGTTTCGCTCAACCGCGTATCGAAAACTGTCAAGGGCGGGCGCATATTCAAGTTCTCAGCCCTATGCGTCGTCGGCGACGGCAAAGGCCGCGTCGGTTTCGGCCTCGGCAAGGCGGGTGAAGTCTCGGAGGCCATCCGCAAGGGCATCGAGGACGCCAAGAAGAACGTTCTCAGCGTGACTCTTGCAGGGAGCACTATCCCGCATGAAGTCATCGGGGTTTTCGGGGCAGGCAGGGTCCTGCTCAAGCCGGCTCCTCCTGGCACCGGCGTTATCGCGGGCAGCGCGGTCCGCGCAGTCGTAGAAGCTGCCGGGATCACGGATATCAGGACGAAATGCTTGCGGTCGCATAACCCGCGCAATGTCGTCGCCGCAACGATGCTCGGCTTGAGGTCGCTGCGCGACGCGACGCAAATCGCCAAGACGCGCGGCAAGAGCGTCGAGGATATCGCCGCCGGGCTGCGTAACTGAGCCGCGGCAACTAAAGACCTTGCGAAAGGATTGATCATAAGTCTATGGCAAACTTAAGGATAAAACTCGTCAAGAGTTTAAACGGCAGGCTCGACAAGCATATCGCCACGGCAAAATCGCTCGGCCTGAGAAAGATCGGCAGCGAGACTGTCCAGCCTGACAACCCCCAGACGAGGGGCAAGATTGCGCAGATCAGATATCTGATCGCCGTAACCGAAGAGTAGGAAGTCTGGGTAGTGTCAAATAATCAATGAAAAAGAACTATCAGGAAAATCAAACACGAGCCCAACGAAGTGGGTCGTGTTTGAAGAGGAGGAGCAACGAAACGGAGCGTATGCCCGAACTTGTGAGGGCGAAGCGAACTGAAGTTCGCCGCGAAGTGGAGTTTGCGACGACGAGAAAGGGGATCAACTATAATGAATCTTCATGATCTCAAACCTGCGCAGGGCGCTTCGCGCGCCGGCAAACGCAAAGGCCGCGGGCATGGCACGGGAAACGGCAAAACTGCGGGCCGCGGGCACAAGGGGCAGAAGGCGAGAAGCGGCGGCGGCGTCCGGATCGGTTTCGAAGGCGGCCAGATGCCACTGGCGCGGCGTGTCCCAAAGCGCGGTTTCAACAATATTTTCGCAAAACCTCTGACCGCTATCAACGTAGCGTCGCTTGAGAGGTTCCCCGAGGACTCCGTGGTCGGGGTAGATGAGCTATTGGAGTCAGGCGTCTTGACTAAGTGCAAATATGGCGTCAAGGTCCTGGGCAAAGGCAGGTTGACGAAGAAAGTCACAGTCAAGGCGAATGCCTTCTCCGAGTCGGCTAAGCGCAAGATCGAAGCAGCCGGCGGAAAGGCCGAGGTGGTATAAGTTGCTGTCGACATTGCGTAACGCGTGGAGAGTTGACGAGATACGGAAAAAACTGCTGTTCACGATGTTCATGGTGCTCCTATACAGGCTGGGCAACGCTGTTACCGTACCTTACGTCGATACCGCGATGATGAGCGAGTACTTCAAGTCGCTTTCCAACACGATCCTGGCATGGTTCAACACTATGTCGGGCAGCGCTCTGGAGCGCGCATCGTTATTCGCGCTTTCAATCCAGCCGTACATTAACGCATCGATCATCATACAACTGCTTACTATCGCGATACCCGCCCTCGAGCGCCTCCAGAAAGAAGGCGGCGAGGACGGCAAGAAGAAGATTGAAAAGATCACGCGCTACTCGACAGTAGCTATCGCGATCCTCCAGGGTTACGGGTATTACGTCCTGATCGCCAACAACGGCATGCTCGACCCGACGGCGACAGGCTTCTGGCCGCCGTTGATAATCGTCGCGACATTCGTCGCCGGCAGCGCCCTGCTGATGTGGATGGGCGAGCAGATAACGGAGTTCGGCATAGGCAACGGTATTTCGATCATCCTGTTCGTCAGCATCGTAGCGCGCTTCCCGACGCAGGTCGGCTCTATGATCAGGGACTTCATAAGCGACCCGGGCAACTGGTGGATTTATGTGCTGATACTAATCGGCGCCCTGGCTATAATTGTTCTGATCGTCATCGTGACGAACTCGGAGCGGAGGATACCGGTCCAGTACTCGAAACGGGTTGTCGGCAGGAAGATGTACGGAGGGCAATCCACGCATCTTCCGATGAAAGTGAATATGTCCGGCGTCTTGCCCATTATATTCGCCCAGTCCATCGCTTCGGTGCCCGCGACAATTGTCGTATTCGTACCGAGGTGGTCAGATAGCTGGGCCATGGACCACATCTTCAACACGACGACGCTGCCATACGCGTTCCTCTACTTCCTGCTTATACTTTTCTTCTCATATTTCTATTCGACGGTTCAGTTCAATCCAATAGAAATAGCAAACAATCTCAGGAAAAACGGAGGCTTCATACCCGGTTTCCGGGCGGGCAAGCCGACGTCGGAGTTCATACAGAAAGTGCTGACAAAGATCACGCTTTTCGGAGCTATGTACCTGGCAATCATCGCTATCACGCCAATCCTGATCAGCCACTTCTCCGAGACTGCGGCAAACTCCGGTATCTCGCTGGGCGGCACGTCGATCATCATCGTCGTCAGCGTCGCCCTGGAAACGATCACGCAGCTCGAATCGCAATTGCTCATGAGGCATTACAAGGGGTTCCTTGAATAGTGGCGGCTTTGGGAAGTTCCCGGCGCAGCCGCAGCCAGGGCAAGGGCCGCAGCGGGGGCAAGAGCATATGATCAAGCGCAAGAACGCCCGTGAGATAGAGCTCATGCGGCGAGCCGGCAGCATAGCGGCGGCCGCGAGGGAAGTCGCGGGGAGCATGGTGCACACAGGCGCGACGACGCAGAGCATCAACAAGAGGGTTGACGAGTTTATACGCTCGCGCGGCGCCAAGCCTGTATTCCTCGGGTACAACGGGTTCCCTGCAAGCGTCTGCATATCCGTCAACGAGCAGGTGATCCACGGGATTCCGTCGCCCCGTAAGCTCCTCGACGGCGACGTCGTCAGCATCGACGTCGGCGTCGCGAAAGACGGCTTCATCGGGGACTGCGCAGCCACATTCGTCGCCGGCAGCGCGAGCCCGGAAGCGCAAAGGCTCATTGATGTCACGCGGCAGTGCTTCTTCGAAGCTTTGAAGTATGCGCGCCCCGGTTATAGGGTCTCCGATATCTCCAGGGCAATCCAGCAGTACGCCGAGGAGAACGGCTACTCCCTCGTCAGGGAATACGTCGGGCACGGCGTGGGTTCAAAGATGCACGAGTCTCCGGAGGTGCCAAACTTCGTGGAGCTGCCAAGGAAAAGGCCGGATCCGAGGCTGACGCCGGGCATGACGCTGGCTGTCGAGCCAATGGTCAACGAGGGCTGCGCCGAGATAGTTATACTGGACGATAAATGGACTGTCGTCACAGCAGACGGGCTGAAATCGGCCCACTACGAGAATACTATCCTCATAACCGATGGGGAGCCCGAGATCCTGACCGTCTGCGAGGCAATGTGAGCCATGAGAGTCGATATAGCAGACATCGTAATACCGCTCAACGGCCGCGACGCCGGCGCGCGCTTCCTGGTCATCGGGTCGGAAGAAGAATACTCGCTGCTTGCCGACGGCAAGGGGCGCAGGGTCGAAAAGCCAAAACGCAAGAAGAATAAGCATGTTGTATTGGAGGATAAAGCAGTCGATTGGATCGCCGAAAGGCTCCGGAGCGGCGATAAGGTTTCAAACAGCGAAGTCAGGCGGGCGCTCGCGGAGTATACGCTGGCGCGGCAGTCAGAAGGGGGTATGTAAGGTTGGCAAAGGACGACATGATAGAACTGGAGGGCGTCGTTGTCGAGTCGCTGCCCAACACTATGTTCCATGTGGATATTGGCAAAGGGCATACGATTTTGGCGCATATCTCCGGAAAACTCCGCATGAACTTCATTCGGATACTCCCCGGCGACAGAGTCACCGTGCAAATGTCTCCATACGACTTGACCCGCGGGAGGATAACCTGGCGCAGCAAGTAGGGCGCCGGAAGAAAATAGAAAGGGATGAATTCCAAGTAATGAAAGTCAGGCCGTCTGTCAAGCCCATGTGCGAAAAGTGCAAGATCATCAAGCGCAAGGGCAGAGTAATGATTATTTGCGTCAACCCGAAACACAAGCAAAGACAAGGATAGAAAGGACTGGTTCAATAATATGGCACGTATTGCCGGCGTTGATTTGCCCAAGGAGAAACGGATCGAAATCGGACTTACCTACATTTTTGGCATCGGCCACACCAGCGCGAAAAAGATCCTGAAAGAGACAGGCATCGACCCCGATACCAGAGTTAAGGATATTACCGAGTCGCAGGAGTCGGCGCTCCGCGAGTGCATCGACAGGAGCTATGTCGTCGAGGGCGACCTGCGCCGCACGGTGGCGCTCGATATTAAGCGCCTGACCGAAATCGGCAGCTACAGGGGCATACGCCACAGGCGCGGCCTGCCTGTGCGCGGCCAGAGGAGCAAGACAAACGCCCGGACCCGAAAAGGGCCCAAGCGCACCATAGCCAACAAGAAGAAATAAGGGAGTGATCGCTAGCAATGGCAACAACTAAGGGTAAGAAGACAAGAACCAGGCGCCGCGAACGAAAGAATATAGAGCGAGGCGCAGTCCACATCAGTTCGTCTTTCAATAATACGATGGTGACCATCACCGACGTCAGCGGCAACGCTATCTCGTGGGCGTCCGCCGGCGGGATGGGTTTTCGCGGCAGCAGGAAATCAACGCCTTTTGCGGCGCAGACGGCTGCTGAGGCGGCTGCAAAAGCTGCAATGGAACACGGATTGAAAACTGTGGAGGTCTTTGTCAAGGGCCCGGGCTCCGGCCGCGAGGCGGCGATTAGGGCGCTTCAGTCCGCAGGCTTGGACGTTACGATGATAAAAGACGTCACGCCGATCCCCCACAACGGATGCCGCCCGCCAAAGAGGCGCAGAGTATAGCTTACGATTGTAAGCAGGAGGTGAATCCCACATGGCAAGATATACCGACGCAGTTTGCCGCCTTTGCCGCAGAGAAGGCCAGAAGCTTTTCCTGAAGGGCGATAGGTGCTATACAGAAAAATGCGCCGCCGGCCGCAGGCCTTACCCCCCGGGACAACATGGCCAGGGCCGCACCAAGGCGTCTGAATACGGCTCCCAGCTTCGCGAGAAGCAAAAGGCTAAGAGATACTACGGAGTGCTGGAGAGCCAGTTCCGCAGCTACTTCGATGTGGCGAGCAAGCGGAAGGGCAAGACAGGCGAGAACCTGCTAGCCATCCTCGAAACGCGCCTGGACAACACGGTCTACAGGCTTGGTTTCGCCATGAGCCGCGCCGAGGCCAGGCAGCTTGTACTGCATGGGCATTTCCTCGTGAACGGCAGGAAGGTCAACATCCCGTCGTTCCTTGTCAAACCCGGCATGATCATCTCGCTCAAGGAGAAAAGCCGGAGCCTCGATAAGTTCAAATCCGCGATTGAAGCAAACGCGTTCCGCAACCCGCCCAGATGGCTGGATTACGACGCGACTTCGCTGACGGCGAAGGTGACGTCGACGCCGACAAGGGAGGATATCGACCTGCCTGTCGAGGAACAGTTGATAGTCGAGCTCTACTCCAAGTAGATAGCAAAGTTGAGTTTGCAACGACGAAAATGGAGGGTGTTTTATGGTAGAAATCGAACGGCCTCGCATTGATTGTATTGAGAAGCCGGAAGACGAGTCCTACGGGAAATACGTCGTCGAGCCGCTGGAACGCGGTTACGGCACGACACTTGGCAATTCTCTGCGCAGGATACTGCTGTCCTCCCTTCCGGGGACTGCGGTTACAACAGTTAAAATAAACGGAATCCAGCATGAGTTCTCAACGATCCCGGGTATCAAAGAGGACGTTACAGAAATCATCTTGAATATAAAAGGCATTGTGGCGCGCCTTCACTCCGAGAGGGCGAAAACAGTATATATCGAAGCGTCCGGCGAGTGCGAGGTTACTGCCGGGAGCATCAAGCCTGACGCCGAGGTTGAGATACTCAATCCGGAGCTGCACATCGCGACGCTCAGCGCGGACGCGTCTTTGAGCATGGAGCTCACCATTGACCGGGGCCGCGGCTATATGTCGGCGGAAAGAAACAAGCTGCAGCAGCCTGTCATCGGCATGATTCCTATTGATTCAATCTACACGCCTGTTCACAAGGTCAATTACACCGTTGAGAATACACGCGTCGGGAACGTGACGGACTTTGACAAGCTGACGATTGAGGTGTGGACGGACAAAACCATCACCGCCAGGGACGCTGTGTCGCTGGGAGCTAAGATCCTTTGCGAGCATTTCACGCTTTTCACCGACTTGTCCGATACTGTCAGCAACAGCGCGATTGTCGTCGACAAGCCCGAAGCGCAGAGGGATAAAGTGCTCGAGATGACGATCGAGGAGCTGGATCTTTCGGTCCGCAGTTTCAACTGCTTGAAGCGCGCGAATATTAATACCGTCGAGGATTTGATTTCCAAGACGGAAGACGAAATGATTAAAGTCCGCAATTTGGGGCGCAAGTCGCTCGAGGAGGTCGTCCACAAGCTCGCCATGATGGGTCTTTCCCTGCTGCGCGAGAACAGCGACGGCTAGCTGCCTGCCGCAACAAGGTCGGCTCGGCTGTTATTCCATTGCCGCGGATAGCGGCGCAAACAAGGAAAGGGGTTTTACGTTATGCCCGGGACACGCAAGCTCGGCAAGACCACGGCGCAGCGCAGAGCGATGCTCCGCCAGCAGGTCACCGACTTTCTCGATTATGAAAAACTGGAGACTACGATTACGCGCGCGAAGGAGATCGCGCCGCTTGCCGAGAAGATGATCACGCTCGGCAAGAAAAACACTCTGGCTTCGAGGCGTCAGGCTCTCGCGTTCATCACGCGCGAGGACGTCGTGACTAAAGTGTTCGCCGAGACTGCTTCCAAGTATGACGAGCGCAACGGCGGCTATACGCGCATAACGAGGCTCGGACCGCGCCGGGGCGACGCTGCGGAGATGGCGCTGATCGAGCTCGTGTGAGCGTTGGCAGGCGTAATCAACCGCCCTTGTGCCGGCGTCGGCAGTCTTGTTCCTCAGCAATCCCGATTTCGCTTAACATCGCGACACGGTTTTTCGGCTGTGCGATTTGGTTTTGTATACCAAATCGCACAGCCTTTTGTGTTGTTTCGCCTCTAGCGCCGCCCCTACTCCCTGACCTGCAGGAGCTCGAGCGGGCTGCGCCTCGTAGCGAGGGCGGAGCACGCGACGCCGAAAGCGGCGGTCAGCGCGAAGTAGCAGGCCGCAAACGGCAGCATGTTGGCGGCGGCTGCGCCGCCCCCGGCGCCGCCTGTCAGATACCTCCACAGCA
>WRJQ01000016.1 GCA_009778485.1 Oscillospiraceae bacterium | reverse complement strand
TCGGAAGTCAATGAAGCTGTAAGGAAGTACACATACGAGGATTATCTGAACAGAGACGACGACGTGCGGTTTGAGCTAATCGACGGAGTTATTTACCTGATGGCGAATCCAGGTAGAGCACACCAGGAGATTGTTGGCGAGCTGTATTTTCAGCTTGCAGGTTTCCTCAGGGGGAAGCAGTGCAAGGTCTATCTCGCGCCGTTTGGCGTTAAGCTTTCTGTCGGTGAGGGCGCCGATACGATCCTCGAACCCGACCTTTTCGTTGTGTGCGACAGGTCGAAGTTGGACGACAGTGGGCATAACGGGGGGCCGGACATGGTCATTGAGGTCCTGTCTCCCTCGACCTCGAAGAAGGACCGTACGATCAAGTTCGATAAGTATCTACAGTCGGGCGTCAGAGAGCTGTGGTTTGTGGATCCTGTAGATAAGACTGTTATCGTCCATATACTGAAAAACGGAGAATACTTTTCTAAAGCATACGATGACAAGGGCACAGTTTCTGTTCATGTGCTGGACGGTTGCACTATTGTCCTCCCGGAGGTTTTTGCGGACGTGTAGTGAGGTAAGGGGGGCGGGCACGCGATAAACATGCGCTTAAAAAGTGGTTGAACCCAATAATTGGGTTCAACCACTTTTGGGTCACGGGTGTGGGCAAGACAAGGGGGGGCGGTTCTCTTGTCTTGTATGCGGGGACAGAACAACCCCCGGTGCCTGCGGGCGCCACCCCCTTCGAAATGCGTCGCAAGCGACGCTATGCGAAGGGGGCATGGCGAGCAAGACAGGAGAACCGTCCCCTTGTCTTAGAACCGTCCCCTTGTCTTACCTGAGTTGTGCAAAGAAGTCTGTCAGCAGCGCCGCGCATTCTTCCGCGAGGATGCCGCCTGTAATTTGCGTTTTGTGGCCGTACGGTTCCATGAAGAGGTTTAGTACGCTGCCGCAGGATCCCGACGCGTTTTCTCGCGCTCCGTAGTATACTCTGCCGGCGCGAGCCATAATCAACGCGCCCGCGCACATGGGGCACGGTTCAAGCGTAACATAGATTGTGCAGGCGTCCAATCGCCAGTCTCCAAGCGCTCGGCATGCTTCCGATATGGCTTCCATTTCTGCGTGCGCAAGCGCGCTTTTTTGTTCTTCGCGGCGATTGCTGCCTCGCCCGATGACTGTGCCTGCTTTGTCTGTTATTACGCATCCAACGGGTGTTTCTCCTCGCTTGCCGGCTTCCCCGGCGAGTTGCAGCGCTAGGTGCATGTATTCTTCGGGGTTTTTCATACTTACTCCTTGGGGGACGTGGGGCGGGCGGCCGAGGACGTCCGCCCCTACGGGTGCGCAGCGCGACGCGGAACGCGTCGCACCGGGTGCTTGCTAACAACACAAGAGAACCGTCCCCTTGTGTTTTTTGAAGTAGGCAGGCAGGTCGGATTCGATTTCCATCAGCTCGCCTGTCGTGGGGTGTATGAACTTCAGTTTTCGCGCGTGGAGGCACTGCCCTGCCAGCCCCGGTTCGCGTTTCTTGCTCCCGTATATCGTGTCCCCCAATATCGGGTGCCCAAGGTGGGCCAGGTGCACGCGTATCTGGTGCGTCCTGCCCGTTTCGAGCCTGCAGCGCAGATGCGAATACCCGGCGTATTCCTCGACGACTTCATAATGCGTTACCGCCGGGCGGGAGTTCTTTTCTGTCACCGCCTGGCGTTTCCTGTCGACAGGATGGCGCCCGATCGGAGCGTCTATCGTGCCCTGCCGGTTTTTCATCGCGCCACGGACTATCGCGTCGTATTCCCTTGTCAGTGTCCTTGCCGAGAGCTGCGCGGACAGCGCAAGATGAGCGCGGTCGTTTTTCGCTGCGATGATCAGGCCGGAGGTATCCTTGTCGATACGGTGGACGATGCCCGGCCTTTTTTTACCTCCGACCCCGGACAGGCTTTCCCCGCAATGCGCGAGCAAAGCGTTTACGAGAGTTCCGTCGGGGTGCCCCGGCGCCGGGTGCACGACCATCCCTTGCGGCTTATTGACGACGATGACGTCGGAATCTTCATAGACTATTTCCAGGGGTATGTCCTGCGGCGCCGCTTCTGCGGGGGATGGCGGTTCTATGAACGCTTCAAACTCTTCGCCGGCTGTCGTCCTGTGGTTTTTTTTGACAGGGACGCCGAGAAGCGTCACGCATCCGGCTTCGATAAGCTTTTGCGCAGCGCTTCTTGTGCAGTTTCCTATTGCGGCGGAGAGGAAGACGTCGAGCCGTTCTCCGTCCTTTTCGCAGATGTATGTTCTTTTATGTGTCGTTTCCATATCCGTATTCACGCAGTATCTCGTCTACGTCGTACTCATCGTCCGCCGCCGAACCGGATAGGTTCGTTTCGAGCGAACCGAGTTCTTCCAGCAGCGACGAAGCGCTTCCGCTTGGCGCTGCGGCGGTGCGCGGCGAGACGCTGCCTAGCGGTGCATCGCCACCTGTCGGCGCATCGCCACCTAACGGGGGCGGGGTATACTCCTGCGGCAAAACCGGCGGCGAGACAGGAGGAATCACAACGGGCTCCTTGCGCGCGGCTTCGCCGAGACCTGCAAGCCCATACTGCTCCGCGTCCCCAAGGCCGAGGCCGGGCAAATCGTACTGCTCCGCATCCCCAAGGCCGAGGCCGGGCAAATCATACTGCGCAAGGTCGTCCAGGCTCAGCCCGGAAAGCCCAAATTGCGCCGCGTCCCCAAGGCCGGGGGCCGGGTCTGATACCCCGGTTAGGCCGGCCGAGCCCGGGCCATCGGATCCCAAGCCCGTTAGCCCTGCAAGGTCAGATACGGCAGCATCGGCAAGCGCGGCCTCATACGCCTTCAGCTCCGGGATGTCCTCAATGTCAATGTCTATCTTCGACCCGGCGACGCTCATGTCAAAGTCCGGGTCATAATCGCTCTCATTATATATCTGTACATCGTCATCCGAGTCGGCGACCTCGTCAAGCTCAGGCCCTTGCGCCGTCTTAACCGCTTTCTCTCCCCCCGATCTTCGGAAGGAGGTTACGACAAAGAAGACGCAAAACGTTATGCCTCCAAGCGTAATAAATATATCCGCCACATTGAAGATTGCAAAGTCGATGAACTTAAACTGGAACATATCGACTACATAGCCGTTAAACACCCTGTCGACAAGATTCCCGACAGCGCCTCCGAGTATCGCGGATAGCCCAAGCGTGCCCCAGAAGCCTTCGTTATATCTCAGCAGTATCCCTATCAGGATAATTATGCATACAAACATGATCGCAGCCAGCAGCCAGCGTTTTCCGGAGAGTATACTGAACGCGGCGCCGTAGTTTTCTGTGTATGTGAGGCTGAGTATTCCGGGGATAATCACTCTTTCGGCTGCCCTGCCTCCGGTTTCCATCAGTATTCCTATCCAGTGTTTGAATAGCTGATCCAACGCTACGACGAGAGCTGAAAAGACAAAACAAAGCACGTTACTTATAACCTCCCAACTACTTGCGCGCACCGGGGGCACAGTCCCGGGTGCTCGCTGTTTTGGCCGACGCGCGGGTCATGCGTCCAGCAGCGGACGCACTTGGCCGCTCCGCTTGCTGCGACCGCAACGTTCACGCCGGGGAACTCCACCGAGGCGTAGCCTTCGCCCGTGCCATACTCGATATGCAATGCCGATATGATGAAGAGCGCTTGCAAGTCTTGCCGCGATAGCTCATCAAACGCTGCCGCCGCTTCGTCGCTGATGTACAGCGTGACTTCCGCTTCCAGCGGCTTGCCGATAATCTTTTCCGTGCGCGCGATTTCGAGCGCCTTGTTCACATCGGCGCGCAGGCGCAGCAGCTTCTCCCACATTGCCTCGCGCTCCGGCGTGAACGCGAGCTCGGCGGGCAGCAGCGGCATGCTGTTGTACAGCACGCTTTCGCCATCTGCGGAGGAGTCGTGCGGCATCGAAGCCCAGATTTCCTCAACCGTGAATGCCAGGATAGGCGCGAGCATCCGGACAAGGGAATCGAGGACGATATACATCGCGCTCTGCGCTGCGCGGCGCGGCTTGCCGTTCTTATCATCGCAGTAGAGCCGGTCTTTTATAACGTCGAGGTAGAAATTCGACATATCGATAGTGCAGAAGTTGTGAACCGCGTGATAGATTGTGTGGTATTCGTATTTCTCATACGACGCGCTCACGCCCGCTGCCAGCCGGTCAAGCCGCGCCAGCGCCCAGCGGTCGATTTCGTGCATATCTTCCGGCGCGACGAGGTCGTCCGGGTCGAACTCATACAGGTTGCCCAGGATGAATCTGGCTGTGTTCCTGATCTTCAGATATATATCGGACAACTGCTTGAGGATGTCATTGGATATGCGCCCGTCAGTCCTGAAGTCGGTGGACGCGACCCACAGCCTGAGTATGTCCGCGCCGTAGTCCCTAATCACTTCTTCCGGCGCCACGGCATTACCCAGCGACTTGTGCATCGCTTTGCCGTCGCCGTCGACCGTCCAGCCGTGCGTGATGACCGTCTTGTACGGCGCGACTCCGCTCAGGGCAATGCTCGTGAGCATGGAGGACTGGAACCAGCCTCTGTACTGGTCTCCGCCTTCGAAGTATATATCCGCCGGGAAGCTCAGCGACGGGAACGATGCCGGCGCGTTAAGGACTCCCGCGTGGGTCGATCCGGAGTCGAACCAGCAGTCGAGCGAGTCTGAGCCTTTTGCCAGACTCGATGAGCCGCAATGGGGGCAGGTAAAGCCTTGCGGCAGGATTTCCGCCTCTTGCATCTCGAACCAGGCGTTCGAGCCTTTTTCACCGAACAGCGCGGATACAGCTTCTATCGATTCAGGGGTGCAGACGGGTTTACCGCAGTCGTCGCAGTAGAACACAGGGATTGGCAGCCCCCAGTGGCGCTGCCTCGATATGCACCAGTCCGAACGCTCGACGAGCATGGCAATCATGCGGTCTTTGCCCCACTCGGGTATCCATCGGATCTCCTCGCAGGCTTTGACGGCGGTATCTTTCATAGCATCCACGGACGCGAACCATTGCTCTGTTGCGCGGAATATAACCGGCTTCTTGCAGCGCCAGCAATGCGGGTAGGAGTGGACGATCTCTTCCGAGGCGAACAGCGCGCCGCTCTCGCGCATGTCCGATATTATCGCGTCGCCGGCCTTTGAGTAGTATTGCCCCGCGTACTGCAGAGCTTCCTCAGTCATTACGCCATGCGGATCGACGGGCGTGAATGCTTGGAGTTGCGGGTATTTCTGGCAAACAACGAAGTCGTCCGCGCCGTGGCCGGGCGCAGTGTGGACGCAGCCTGTGCCCGCTTCTGTCGTGACGTGGCCGCCTAGTATCACGAGCGACTCCCTGTCGTAGAACGGGTGCTGCGCGGTCGCGTACTCGAGGGCGGCGCCGGGCATTTTCGCCAGAACTTTATACTCGCCGCCGGTCTTTGCGAAGACTGACTCCGCCAGGTCGGCCGCTACTATGTATGTATCGCCTCCCGAGGAGCAGGCCGCGTACTCGACGTCGGGGTTCAGGCAGATTGCGAGGTTGCCGGGCAAGGTCCAGGCCGTCGTCGTCCAGATGAGGAAGTATGCTTCCCCCGCGACGGATACGCCGTCGAGCGCACCCTTCGCGTCCTTGACTTTGAACTTCACGAATATCGCGGTGCAGGGCTCGTCGGCGTATTCGATTTCGGCTTCGGCGAGCGCTGTCTCGTCGTTCGTACACCAGTAGACGGGTTTCAGCCCTTTGTAGATGTAGCCTTTTTCGTACATCGCTCCGAACACGCGAACTTCTTCAGCTTCGAATAGCGGGCTCATCGTCAGGTATGGCTTGTCCCAGTCGCCGATGACGCCGAGGCGTTTGAACTGCTCGCGCTGGCGGTCGACGTAGCTCGCGGCGAACTGCCCGCAGGCGTCGCGGAACTCGGGGATGGACATGCTTTTCCTGTCGAGTTTGTTCTGCTTGATAATCGCGCTTTCTATCGGCATGCCGTGGTTATCCCAGCCGGGGGTGTAGGGAGCGTACCAGCCTGTCATATTCCTGTGGCGGATTATTATGTCTTTGAGGACTTTGTTCATGGCTGTGCCGATGTGTATGTCGCCGTTGGAGAATGGCGGGCCGTCATGCAGGATAAACGCGGGCTTGCCCGCGTTCTTTTCCATCAGCGTTCCGTATACATTTTTCCGATAGAGGGTTTCCAGCAGTTCGGGCTCTTTTTTCGGCAGCCCGGCTCGCATCGGGAAGTCTGTTTTGGGGAGGTTTATCGTGTCGTTGTAGTCCCGCTCCGCCTGCGCGGGGCTTTTGTCGTCCTGCGGCATTTTCTCTTCCTATCCGTCCGCCGTTCGCGGACAATAAATATACCGTGAGGGTGTCCGGAGAATTTTAAGCTATCGTGTCTGTCAGCTAATATGCATTTTCTCCATCGCTGTTAGTGCTGTAAGAGTGCTATCATCTTTTTCGAGAGTGCGGCTATAGTGCGGCTGCCCTGCATGGCGATGCTTAACTCTCGTCGTTTGTGAGGTTGGCGCCGAAGCGGAGGTCCTCGAAGTCGAACTTCGGCCTTGGGCTGAGAGCTTCGTCCACGCGGTCGAGCGAGAAGGGCTCGGAGCTCAGTTCGGGGATTTTTTCAAAGTCGATGATTGGCGCGACCGGTGACGCAGTCTGCGCTTCGGCGGTTTGCGGGGTCTGCGGGGTTTGCGGAGCCTGCTGGCGCGCGTCCTCGCCCATGAGCATCTCGACTGTGCTGCCGATCTGCTCGGAGATCTCGTCGCGGGGCTGCGGTTGTTCTTGCGGAGCGGCCTCCTGTGCTGTGCCCTGTGCTATGCCCTGCGCCGCGCTTAGCGCAGCGTCCTGTCCTGCGCCGGCCGCCTTGTCGTGAGCTGCGGCCTGCTGTTGCGCCGCTGCGTCCCCCGCCTGCTGCCGGGCCGCCGCCTGCCCTGCTGCTGCGCCCTGCCCTGCCGCGCCCTGCGCAGCGCCGGCCGGGGCTTGCTGAGAGGAGGCGACTACGCGCCTCGCGGCTTCGAGCTTCGCAAGGAACTCTGAGTGCTTGCGGATTATCGTCTGGGACAGCTCGATGAATTTAGCTGTTTCCTTAGCGGCTATGTTAAGGCGCATCTCTTCATCGGCGACGCTTCTGGCGGACTCGGCGATCCTGGCCTGCGCCTCGAGCTCCGCGTTGCGGATGATCTCATCGCGCTTCTGGTTCGCATCCAGCTTGACTTCCTCGCCCATGCGCTGGGCGGTCAGCAGAGCCATCCTCATCGAGTCTTCCGTGGAGCGGTACTCCTCGACTTTTTCGACAAGGACTTTAAGTTTCCCTTTTAGAATGGCGTTTTCTTTGTAGAGCGCGGCATAATCTTCGTTGACAGCTTCGAGGAACTCGTCTACCCCCGTCATGTCATATCCGCCGAAAACGGCTTTGACAAATACTTTATCGGTGATGTCTTGCGGTGAAAGCATTAACTCTCATTCCTTTCTAGAAGTAAAGACCCTTTTCCTCAAGCTCGTCAATCAGATCCCCGAGGAGATCCACATTATACGGCGTGATGATATAGACATTTACGGCGACTTTTTTTATCTTCCCGTCCTGGGCATACGCGACGCCGCTGACGAAGTCGATGATCCTGCGCGCAACGTCTTTGTTCGTCTGCTCGACGTTCAGGACGATTGTGCGCCGCTCGCGCAGGTGGTCGGCGATTTTCGCCGCGTCGTCGTCAAACTTTTCAGGCTTGCACAGCACGACTTCAACCTGGGCGGTCGCGTGGATTTTGGCGATTTTGTTCGTATCGCGCCGTTCCTCAAACCCGCCGTAAGAGCCCCTGGCCTGCGCCGTAGTCCTTGGCGCCGGCGGCAGATCCTCGGTTTTCTTCGGTTCGAACGCTTCCATATCGTCGTCATCGTCGTATGGTTTCGTCAGTTTTTTGATTTCGTTAAATAGTCCCAATTTAGGGTCCTCCCTCGTTCACACCCGGTAACGCAGCAAGGTGGTTAGCCTCTATGGCCGAATATGGCTGAACCTATTCTAACCATGCTTGCTCCCGCTTTTATCGCTTCGACATAACTGTCGCTCATTCCCATGGATAGAAACCGCATGGAGACATTATCGTATTTTTTGCCGCTCATGTCAATAAAAAGGTTGTGCATTTCGTCAAAAAAGTTACAACTTCTTTCAAAAATATCATTCGCGGGCGGTATCGCCATGAGTCCGAGTACCTCTATTCCTCCCGCGCGCGAGGCGATGTCCAGTATCTCGGAGGTTTGTTCGGGCAGGATTCCGGACTTTTGCGCTTCTCTTCCGATGTTGATTTCGACAAGAATGCTCTGCGTGATCCCGAGCGTTTTCGCCCTTTGCGCGATCCGCTCTATCGTTTCCCGGGAGCCGGCTGACTCTATGAGGTCGCAGGCGCCGACTATCTTGTTGATCTTGTTGGTTTGCACCCGGCCTATGAAATGCAGCGGTGCTCCCTCGTAGGCGCTGAGCGGCGCTTTCTCCTGCATTTCCTGAACTCTGTTTTCGCCTATTGCGTCTACGCCGGCAGCGATTGCCGCTTTTATCATTTCAGCGGGTTTCGTCTTAGATGCGGCGACGAGCGTTACCGTGCCTTCTGCGCGGGCAGGGTCTGCGGCCCGGGAGGCGGTTTCTATTGCTTCCCGGACGCGCTTTACGTTGTCGGATATTTGTTCGAGCTGCGTTGTGTCCACGTTATAACACCTTGCCGTCATAGAGGTTGTTCGCTTTGACAATTATCGTCGCGCCTGTGTGCAGCGTCGTCCCGGATGCGGCGCCGTCGCGAACCAGGTAGCTGTCGCCGAACTCGTAGATGATCTCCACATTTACCCGCTCTGCCCTGGCTCCGGTCTGCATGAAGATATATGTGACGCCGTCGTCGTCGAGGCGCATGGCTTCCTTGGGTATGCGGATGCCTGTGATTTCTTCAATTATTATCTCAGCCCCGGGCTGTCTGTACATCGTTACGTCGTGGAGCCCGCGGTCGCTTGAGAATACAACGACGCATTTGCCGTTTTCCCTCCTGCCGACGCTCTCGATGAGCATTTCGACGGAGTCCCGGTAGACTCCGGTGAACTGCACGGTGACGCGCTGCCCCGGTTCCAGTTTCGCCGACTCCTCGAAGTCGATTACTGCGGCGTAATACCAGGTCAGGCCTGTGATCAGTTTCCCGGCGGTGTTGCCGGTGCTTGAGGGCGCGCCGAACAGCTCCGCGAGTTCCGATGGTCTGAGGTCTGTCAGCTTGTTCGGCGCGACGTTTTCGAATCCGTCTGCCTGGTGCGAGTAGAGGCCGCTGGCCGGCGCGTTGATTGTCCTCATGCCGGTGCTTCTGCTTTCCAGCGCGTCGAGCCGCGCCCGGAGCGCCGGCAGGTCGTCTTCCCTGCCGCCGACGCCGGTAAAGATGTAGTTTTCTATCTTCAGCGATAGCTCGTCAAGCCTTCCAAGGTCGCTCGTGTTTACTGCTTTTGACAGCTCAAGCACGCTTTCGTATATCGTTTTCTCCGATATGCTGCCGCCGGACATTTCGAGCTGCGCTATCCTGAGGCGGAGCTCGTGTATTTCGCCGGCGATTTCGTATGCGTCGCGGTCTGTGTATTCGACTGCGACTGCTTGCCCTGACGCGACTTTTTCGCCTTCGCTCACAATCGGAAGTATCGTCACGCCTGTGTCCAGTATTGCCATTTCGGTGCGTATGATGTATCCGCTCGCGGGGATTGCGTCTTCTATCGTGTAGCTGAACGCGGGCGTCGTGACGAATGTGTTCTGCGTCGCGTTGTATATGTAGACGCCAAAATAGCACGCGACTGCCAGGAACAGTACAGCGGTGATTAGTTTTATGTAGAAGTCGCCTTTTTTCTTTTGCTTACGCGCCAAATTGCTTCACCCAATCAGTAGTTAGTAGTTAGTGGTTAGGAGTTGAGGTATCTGTTCAGCTACCCACTACCTGCTCAATAATATTTCCCTGGCTGCGCGCTGTATGTCCGGCGCTTTGTCCCATGTTATCCACCGGACGCTGTCGTCGCGGCGGAGCCAGGTGAGCTGGCGCTTCGCGTAGCGCCTCGTCCTGAGCGTTATCATTGCTTTCGCTTCTTCAGGGCTGTACTCACCGGCTATCGCGCCGGCCATTTCTTTATACCCTATCGCTTGCATAGCCGTGCTGCCGGGCGAGACTCCCATATCGAGCAGCGCCTTGACTTCAGCCTCAAGGCCCGAGTCAATCATTGCGCCGACGCGGCGCTCGATTTGTTTATACAGCACTTCCCTGTCCGCGTATGTGAGCGCGTATTTCGTCGCCGTGTACCTGGGGGGGAGTTTTTTCGTTTCCTCGTCGTGCTGCGTGATTGTCTGCCCTGTCGTCTCGTATATTTCAAACGCTCTGACAATGCGTTTCTTGTCGTTCGCGCTCAGCCGCAGGGCGCTCTGCGGGTCAAACTTCTCCAGCTCGCGCAGCATGGCTTCGCCGCCTTGCGTGTCATACCTTGTCTCGAGCTTGCGTCGCTGCTCTTCGTTTGCGCGCCGCGCGAACCGGCGGCCTGAGAGCAGCGAGTCGATGTAGAGGCCTGTGCCGCCGACGAGTATGGGTTGCCGCCCCCGGTTTTTTATGCCATTAATGCACATCGCTGCATCATTTATGTATCGCGCGACGGAATATTCTTCCTGCGGTTCGGCTATATCGATCATATGGTGCGGCACTCCCAGCATCTCGGCGGCTGTCGGTTTCGCTGTGCCGACGTCCATGTGCCTGTAGATTTGCATCGAGTCCGCGGACAAGACTTCGCCATCCAGCGTTTTTGCCAGCAATGCGCCCAGCGCTGTTTTGCCGGTCGCTGTCGGGCCTGTTATTACTATTATTTCACGCATGTGCTCACTACTGCTTCCTATTGCTTGAGTCTGTTCAGGTACCCACTACCTCCAGGCGCTACATTTCATTTCTATCGCTTAAGTTCAGGGCTCGCCGAATAGCGACCATGAGTTGCAATGGGTAATCCCGGCGTCGACGAAACGCCCGATGAGTTCCGGCCCGCCTGTGAGATGCACCAGCCTCCCGCCGTTCGTCCTTGACTTCAGGGTATAGCTCCCTTCGTTTGTCTGCCCGTCCACAAGCACCCGGACTGTCTTGCCGATAAATCTTGAATGCTTTTCGACGGATATGGAGTTTTGCAGATTGTTGAGCCTTTCAAAACGGGCTGCCTTGACTTCTTTGGGCAGGTTGTCTTCCAGCTTCGCGGCGGGCGTGCCCGGCCTTTTTGAGTATATGAAGATGAAGAGGGAATCGAAGCGCGCTGCTTCAATCAGCCGGAGCGTTTGCTCATAGTCGTCGTCCGTCTCGCCGGGAAAGCCGATTATCACGTCGCTCGTGAGCGATATATCCGGCATGAGCTTTCTCGCTGCGGCGACCTTTTCAAGGTATTCGCTTTGAGTGTAGCCTCTGTTCATAAGCGCGAGAATCCTGTCGCTGCCTGACTGGAATGGCAGATGTATATGCCGGGCTGCTCTCCCGCTCTGCGCCATCGCCTCGAAGAGTTCTGCGGACGCGTCTTTCGGGTGGCTTGTCATGAAGCGTATCAGGAACTCGCCCTCTATGGCGGTAATCGCCCGCAGGAGCGAGGGGAAGTTGTCGCTCCCGCCTGCCCCGTAGGAGTTTACGTTTTGCCCCAGGAGCGTGATGTCCTTGTAGCCAGCCGCGACGAGGCCGCGCGCTTCCTCCAGTATGTCCTCCCGCTCTCTGCTGCGCTCGCGCCCGCGGACGTAGGGGACGATGCAGTATGAGCAAAAGTTGTCGCAGCCGTACATTACGGGGAGCCATGCCCTGACTTGCATGTCGCGGTGGGTCGGCAGGCCTTCGGCTATGGCGGCGCGGTCGTCATCGACGAACATGCGCCTGGGGCCGACCGGCATTTCCGCCGCAGCCCGGCAGATCGCGGGGTCGCGGCCTTCGTCCAGCGCGCGGCGCAGCATGACCGCGTACAGCAGTTCCGGGAAGCGCCACAGCGCGTTCGGCGGGAATGTCAGGCTAACGTGCGCGTATGATTCGCGTATCTTGGCGACTGTCTCGGGCACGCCCGCCAGGCAGCCGCACATGACAATGATCTGCGAAGGTTTTGCCTTTTTCGTATGGACGAGCGCGCCTATATTGCCGAGGACCCGGTTTTCGGCGTTCTCGCGTATGGCGCAGGTGTTTATCACGACGATTTCCGCGGCGAACTCGTCGGGTGTTATCTCATAGCCCATTTCGCGCAGCATTCCGCGCAGCTTTTCGCTGTCCGATTCGTTTTGCTGGCAGCCGTATGTGTCGACATACGCGAGGCGCAGCGCGCTGTCTCGCGCCGTGTCGCGGATATGCCGCATGATGCTTTTTTGCTTTTCGATTTCGCTTTCTGTGACGAGTGTGTTTTTCATTGCGCTATTTTATCATTTTCCTCTGGAAAAAACAACTTCGATACTGTATACTGTTGCTGCATAGTGGAGTTTGCGAGTTGCAGTTCAGTGGCAGCGCATTTTCGGAGCTGCGTGGCATGGTTTTTGTTGTTTCGGTCAGTACCGGCCTTTTCACCGGTATTCCCTCAACAAAAAAACCATACCGCGCAGCCCCTGATGGACAGCCGGTAAACCGCAACGCTTGCGACGACGACGACGAGGAGGCGCGATATGAAGAACCTTGTGATCGATCTGCGGGTGGTCAGGAATAATCTCAGAGCTATTAAGGATCGTGCTGACGGCGCGGAAGTGATAGCCGACTTAAGCGCTAACGCCAGCGGCATGGGGCTTTTGCCGGTCGCGCAGTTCCTGCGCGATGAGGGCATTCGCAACTTTGCCATTTCTGATACCGCCGACGCCGCGCTTCTGCGCAGTAACGGTTTTGTCACGGAGGATCTGATGATGCTGCGAAGCACGGCGGATCCCAACGACATATCCGAGCTGCTGACTCAGAACGTCATCTGCACCGCCGGTTCGTATGACGCCGCCGTTGCGATAAATGGCATCGCCGAGTCGAGGCGGATGACTGCCTCAGTCCAGATAAAGATTGACACAGGTCTTGGCCGTTATGGTTTCCAGCCTACGGAGACCGATAAGGTCGCCGCTATATATAGATACATGTCCAGCCTCAACGTCGTCGGGACATTCACAACCTTCTCCTCATCATGGCGAAGCAAGAAGCGCACGTTCCATCAGCTTGAGCGGTTTAACTCCGTCCTTGACAGGATAATCGCGATGGGGTTTGAGCCGGGAGCCGCGCACGCGCTTGACGGAGCGGCGCTTTTCAGGTATGACATCGAGCACATGGACGCCATACGCGTCAGCACGGCGCTTGCCGGCAGGATACCGGGCAAGCCTATCCAGGGGCTCGCGCGCGTCGGGTATATCGAAGCCGGCCTCGAAGAGGTGGGCTGGTATCCCAAGGGGCACACTATCGGCGCGGAGCACGGTTTCACGACGAAGGCGCCTACGAAGATCGCGATCTTGTCCGTGGGGTACTTCCACGGTTTTGGCGTCGACAGATATATCGTCGAGAGGAGCTTGCCCGACTTGATCCGGCATCGCCGCAGGAAGGCTTATGTCAGGATCAACGGCCAGAAGGCTCGGGTGCTGGGCAGCGTCGGGCTTTTGCACACGATGGTGGATGTCACGAAGGTCGATTGCACCGTCGGGGACATCGCGCTGCTCGACGTCGACCCTGTGAACGTGAAGGGTCTCCCGATAGTATACAGATAGTAGGGCGGGGTTCGATCCCCGACTGTCTGAACCGGAGGAGATATTTAAGCCTCATGCCGAAGATCCTTGAACTCGATCCGCATGTAGCGGACCTTATAGCCGCCGGCGAAGTAGTCGAGCGTCCCGCGTCCGTCGTCAAGGAACTCATTGAGAATTCCATCGACGCGGGCGCCGGTTCTATTACCGTCGAGATCAGCGCGGGCGGCCTGCCATATATCCGTGTGACGGACGACGGCTGCGGTATCGCGCCGGAAGACGCTGCCACGGCTTTTTTGCGCCATGCCACGAGTAAGCTGCGTGACGCGGAGGGGCTTGGGGCTATTGGCACGCTTGGTTTCAGGGGCGAGGCGCTGGCTGCCATCGCGTCCGTTTCCCGCATTGAGATGCTCACGCGGGAAGTCGGCGCAGGCGAGGGCGTGGCGATTGCTCTCGAAGCGGGGCAGGTTAAGAGCACTTCACCGGCCGGCTGCCCTGAGGGCACGACTATAATAGTTCGCGACTTGTTTTTCAACACGCCTGCGCGCCTGAAGTTTATGAAGACTGACCGCGCGGAGAGTTCCGGCGTCGCTTCAACCGTCCTGCGCAGCGCGCTTTCGCGACCCGATGTTTCTTTGCGGTTGATAAGGGATGGGAAAACCGAATGCCACACTCCGGGAGATACCAAGCAGGAGTCTTGCATATACAGCTTATTCGGCGGCGAGTTCGTCAAGGGTTTGCTCCGCGCTGATACTTCTGACGAGGCTGTCAGCGTGGACGGCTATGTGTCTTCCCCGTCGGCTGCGAGAGGCAACAGGAGTTACCAGTTCTTTTTCGTCAACGGCAGGCCGGTTAAGCTGAAGATATTGCAGGCCGCGCTTGAGCAGGCATACGCGAAGATTCTTCCCCAGGGGAAGTTCCCTTCGTGCGTGCTGTACATCGGGATTAAGCCCGGCAGCGTCGACGTAAATGTGCACCCTGCGAAGACTGAAGTGAAGTTCGTTTCCGACAAGCAGATTTTCGACGGCGTTTATTACGCGGTTCTCGGCGCGATATCCCGGGCTGCTGCCATAGGCGGCGAGCAGCGCGACGGGCCGGCAAGCCTTAACCCCCGTTCGCCCTTTGCCGCGCCGCAGGGCGGCGGGGCGTCGCCACAGGGCGGCGGGGCGTCGCCGCAGGGCGAGATGCCGCTTTACCCGGGTTCCGGCTCTGGCGTCATGTCGCAGCAAGCCGGCGCACCATACGGCAGCGGTTCACCGCACGCCAATGCATCATTGCACGGCGGCGCACCATACGGCAGCGGTTCACAACTGCCGGGAGAGCCGCTTTATCGCGCGACGAACACCATTCGCAGTGCTGATGGCGAGGCTGTCAGCGAACGCGGGGCCGGAGGCGACGGAAGCAGCGCGGTATTTGCCGGGCAGCACCGGGTCATCGGCGAGGCGATGAAGCTGTATATTATTGTCGAACGCGGGAACAGCATATGGTTCATCGACAAACACGCCGCGCACGAACGTATACATTACGACGCGCTGAGGGACGCCGGCCATGACCCGATGCCCCAGGAGCTGCTAACTACGCTTGTGTGCAGGCTCGACCCGGAAGAAGCCGCCCTGCTGCTGGAGAACTCAGCGCTAATGGCCGGGCTTGGTTTCGTTATAGAGAGTTTCGGCGAGGGAGCGATCGCAGTACGCAGCATACCCTCGGCAATAGACATCGGCGATGCGGAATCCGCACTTTCTGAGATATGCAGGGACTTGAAGAACAGCGGGCGCGCGCAGCAGGCCGGCCTGGACGCTGTTTGGAAAACTATGGCATGCAAGGCGGCAATCAAGTCGGGGAAGTCCTCGCAACTGCGTGAACTTGATGCGCTCGCTGCCCGCGTAATGTCGGGCGAGGTTACGCACTGCCCGCACGGCAGGCCCGTTGCGCTGGAGATACCAAAATCTGACCTGGATAAAGGGTTTAATAGAATATAACAGTTCGCCCGAAGAATTGCAGTTCAACCTGTTTGCGGAACTGCGCGGAATACTTCCTAGGGGGGCGGACCACAACAATCCGGAGGTTCTGTATGAGCAGCAAATTATCAATCTATCGCGCAGGCAAACTTATTATCGAGACCAACAGCGTACAAGGCGAGACTCTTCTCGAGCGCCTCGGCGCCGAGGGGCTGTTTCTGGACGCGCCCTGCGGCGGCCAGGGCAAGTGCGGCAAGTGCCTCGTAAAGCTGAGCCCGGGAGGCGAAGAAGTTCTCGCCTGCCGCACGCACATCGAAGGCGATATGTCCGTCTACCTCCCCGAGGCGATGGATATGAAAATCGCGGACGGCGGCGGCAGCGAGAGTGGCGCAGACGGCGCGGCGGCGGCAGCGAAGGGCAAGAATGGCGGCGCTGCCAAGGCAAAAGCTAGCGCAGGCAGCGGGAGCTCAAAGACCGCCGACGCGCGGCGGGGCGCGCGCAAATCCGCAGCGGCCGGGAAGCTCGGCGTCGCGGTGGATATCGGCACAACTACGGTCGTCGCGCACCTGACTGATATGAACACCGGCGAGCGGCTCGCAACTGCGAGCGGCGTCAACGCGCAGCGGCTGTACGGCGCCGACGTCATAAGCCGCATCCAGTACTGCGCCGAGAACGGCCACGATGTACTGACACGGCTCATCAGGGAGCAGTTGTCCGGCCTCATTTCCGAGGCCTGCGAAGCTGCAGGAGCCAAGATTGGTAAGGTCAGGCATATTGCTATCGCTGCGAACACGATTATGGAGCACCTTGCAGCGGGTTACTCCCCTGTCGGCATGGGCGTCGTGCCCTTCACCACAGTCAGCCTCTTCGGCGAAGAGCTCGCGGCGGAAGGCGTCCCCGGAGTCGCTGAGGACGCTAAAATATACTACGCTCCCGCGATTTCATCGTATGTGGGCGGCGACATAACGGCAGGCATGCTCGCCGCGGGGCTTGAGGGTATGACCGAACCTACGGTTTATCTGGATATCGGCACGAACGGGGAGATTGCTTTCAAGCTTGGCGATAAGTATTACTGCTGCGCGACTGCGGCGGGGCCTGCTTTCGAAGGGGCGGAGATATCCATGGGTATGGCCGCTGTCAGCGGCGCGATCAACCATGTGAAATGGGATGGCGGGCTGATGGCCTCGGTAATAGGCGCGGCGGGCGCGCGCGGCCTTTGCGGTTCGGGTCTGCTGGACGCGCTGTCGGTTTTGCTTGAAACCGGAGCGGTCGACGAGTCGGGTCGTTTGCTCGGCGCAGACGAGATCGAGCATGACATATCAAAGCATATAGGCGTCGTCGATGGAGCAAACGCGTTTTTCCCGGCGCCGGGCAGCGATGTTCATATGACAGCTTCGGATATACGAAAGCTGCAGCTCGCCAAGTCGGCGATTGCTGCAGGGATCCAGACGCTTTTGCATCATGTCGGCGTCGCGGAGGCCGATGTGAAGCATTTCATCCTGGCCGGCGGGTTCGGCAGTTTTATGGATAAGCACAGCGCGGCGCGGATCGGGCTGTTCCCCGGGAGCTTCCTGCCGGTCGCGCAGACTCTCGGTAACACAGCCGGCGAGGGCGCGGCGCTCATGCTGAGTTCGCATGCGGCGCGCGTGACTTTGAGCGATATACGTGAGCGCTGCGAGTACATTGAGCTTTCCTCGAGCCCCGTGTTCAACGAGCAGTTCGTCGAGCAGATGACTTTTGAAGCTGATCATCTTTGACCTTGACGGCACGCTGTTCCAGGCAAAGCCGGTCATATCGCGGGCAGCTGATGCTGATGCCGCGCAAGGCCGCTACAAAGAACTGGTCAGCGAGGCGATAGTAGAAATCGGCCGGCTCTTCCCCGGCGTCTTCGAGGCCGTGAAGGCTTTGCGCGAAAAAGGCCATGAGCTCGTCGTGTGTTCGAGGAGCCCGGACTGGTATATCAAGCTCGTGCTGGAACACACAGGGATTTCGCAGTGCTTCACCGGGCATTACAGCTCCGCTGCGTATGCGTCGAAGGCCGTGTTATTCAAGGAGATTCTTGAGGAGTTCAGCGAGGCGGGCAGGCAAGTCCCCGCTGTCGTCGTCGGCGACACCCACGGGGACATCGAAGCCGCGCATGATGCGGGGCTGCCCGCCATAGCCGCGATGTATGGTTACGGAAACAAGGAAATGCTCAGTGGCGCGGATGCGTTTGCGCACTCCGCCGGCGAGTTGCTGCAGAAAATATGCTTTTATATGGAGGCTGGCAATGGCGAAGAAAGTTGATATTACGATTGACACGAGAATGTCCGGCGAACCTATGAAGCTCCCGGACATTGACTATCCGATCCCACCCCGCGAGAACATGAAACTTGTATTGGAGCACAAACAGCCTTTGTGGGTGCCTGTCATGTTCAGGGAGAATAACTTCTGCATGGCTCCGGCCGACAGGGAGCGGCCGCCGCTGAATGAGTCCGGGAAGGATTGGTTCGGCGTGAGCTGGGATTTCGTCGACGCGGTTGGCGCGCAGATGTCGCCTCCGGGCAAGCATATTTGCCCCGACCCGGCCGACTGGAGGGAGAAGCTCATATTCCCGGACCTCGACGCGATCGACTTCACCGAGGGTAAGGAAGAAATGGCGCCACGGTTCGACAACTCGGAGAAAATGAACATGTACGTCATGCAAAACGGGATGTTCGAGCGCCTTCTGGATATCGCGGACGCGAACGAGGTGTTCGTTTGGCTTGCCACAGAGCCTGAGGACGCTATCGAGTACGCGAACACGATGGCGGATTACAAGATTAGGCTGGTGGATAAAATCATCGACAACTGGGTTCCCGTCGACTTTTTCGCGCTGTCAGACGATTGGGGTACGCAGAGGTCGACGTTCGTCTCGCCTGAGATGTGGGAGCGGATTTTCTATGAACCGACCAAGCGCATCGCCGACCATATAAGGAGCCGCGGATATTATGTCAACTGCCACTCGTGCGGCAAGGTCGAGGCTCTTGTGCCTTTCATCGCTGCATTCGCCGATCTTTGGGAAGGCCAGCCCATGAACGACCATGTCCGGTTGAAGCGGGAACTGGGCGACCGCCTTGCGTTCACAATCGGCCTGGATCCGTATCTGCTGAATAACCCCGACGTCACCGAGGGCCAGATCGTACAGGCGGTGCGCAAAGCGATTGACACATACGGCGAGGGCGGCGGAATGGTTATGATGTCCACGGGACCGAACGAGTTTGTTGCTTCCACCGTAATAAGGGAGACGTTCGAGTACAGCAGGAAGAAGTACGCGGGGAGATAGCATGGGTCACCCGACAAAACCGCGTCTGACGATTTTTCATAGAAAAGCGAGTTGAACAATGGGAGGTACGAAACAGATGAGCAAAACAGTCATCATTGGAGGCGTCGCGGGCGGCGCTACCGCAGCGGCGCGTTTGCGCCGGCTGGACGAGGAAGCGGAGATCGTCATACTCGAACGCGGCGGGTACATCTCCTTCGCAAACTGCGGCTTGCCGTACTACATCGGCGGGGAGATAAAGGAGAAAGACGCCCTTACGCTGCAGACTCCGGAGAGCTTCAACGCCCGCTTTAATGTGGACGTCAGGGTACACAGCGAAGCGACAGCCATAGACCCCGAGGCGAAGACGGTCACGGTTAAGAACCATCGCACGGGAGAAACCTACGCAGAGGTTTACGATGACCTGATCCTGTCGCCGGGCGCTGAGCCGATCAGGCCAAATATAGCCGGAATGGATTCGCAGCGGGTCTTTACGCTTCGCAACATACCCGACACATATAAAATCGCTGACTTCATCCAAAATCGTAAGCCGGGCAGCGCGGTCGTTTGCGGCGGCGGGTTCATCGGCGTCGAAATGGCGGAGAATCTCGTGTCCCGGGGGCTGTCTGTCACGCTTGTGGAGCTGGCGGATCAAGTCATCGCGCCGCTCGACTACGATATGGCTTGCGACGTCCACCGGCACATGGAGCAAAAAGGCGTGAGGCTGCTGCTCGGCAATGCCCTGAAGGAGATAGCGGAGGATGAGGGCGGTTTGAACGTCACTTTGAACGAGGGCTCCGTTCGTGCCGACATGTTGATAATGGCGGTTGGGGTGCGCCCGGAAAGCTCGCTTGCGAAAGACGCGGGGCTTACACTCAACGAGCGCGGGGGCATTGTTGTAAACGAACATATGTTAACCTCCGACGCGCATATTTACGCGGTGGGCGATGCTGTTGAGGTCACAGATTTCGTCACCGGGCAGAAGGCTATGGTTCCCCTCGCGGGGCCGGCTAATAAGCAGGGGCGCATCGCCGCGGATAACATTTGCGGCGTCCGATCGTCATACAAAGGCACGCAGGGTTCAGCGATACTCAAAGTGTTCGACCTGACAGTCGCCTCGACCGGCGTGAACGAGAAGACGGCGCTGCGGTTAGGGCTCGATTACGACAAGTCTTTTACGAACTCCTCAAGCCACGCGAGCTATTATCCCGGCGCGGTGAATATGTCGATAAAGACGATATTCGAGAAGGGTACGGGAAAGATTCTCGGGGCGCAGATAGTCGGCTACGAAGGGGCGGACAAACGCTGCGACGTTTTCGCCACCGCTATTCGAGCTGGCATGACAGCGCGCGACCTTGCGGGGCTTGAGCTTTGCTACGCGCCGCCGTACTCTTCGGCTAAAGACCCTGTGAATATGGCGGGGTTCGTGATTGAAAACCTCATCGAGGGGCGGGTCGGTAACTTCCATTGGCATGACGTCGAAGCGCTTCCCACAGACGGAAGCGTGATACTTCTGGACGTCAGGTTTGAAATCGAGTATGAAAACGGCCACATCGAAGGGTTTATCAACATCCCCCTCGACGATCTCCGCGGGCGTCTTGGAGAACTTGATAAGAGCAAGAAAGTGTACGTTACCTGCCAAGTCGGGCTGCGCGGTTATGTCGCGGCAAGGATACTCTCGCAGAACGGGTTTGACGTGAGTAACCTCAGCGGCGGATACAGGATCTACCAATCCGTACTCGGGCATAAGGGCGGGAAGGGAACGCCGCCTGATGATGTTGTTGTAATGAATCCGGAAACACAGCGTGTCGAATCTGTTGCTGTTGCGGCAGCCGCAGCGGCGACCGTCAATACTATCGTGGTAGACGCCTGCGGCCTGCAATGCCCCGGCCCGATAGTCAAGCTCTCAGCCGCGATAAGCGAAGCGGGCTGTGGCGAGATCATCGAGATAAGCACCACCGATCCCGCTTTCGCGGGCGATATAGAAGGTTATTGCCGTAGGACCGGACATGTGTTCCTCGGTATGACGAGCAGCAAAGGCGTCAATACTGCGAGAATCCAAAAATCAGACGCCGCGTTGGCCACAAGCCCCGCGTCGGCAGGCAACGGAAAGAACTTCATCGTGTTTTCCGGCGACCTTGACAAGGTGATTGCATCATTCGTTATGGCGAACGCCTCGGCTGCGCTTGGCAGGAAGACAAGTATGTTCTTCACGTTCTGGGGATTGAATGTCCTGCGCAAGCCTAAGAAAGTCAAGGTCAAGAAAGATTTCATGTCGCGTATGTTTTCCGGGATGATGCCGAGGGGCTCAAAGAAGCTCGGTTTGTCTAAGATGAATATGGCTGGAATGGGGCGCAAGATGATACGCTCCGTCATGAGAAAGAAAAATGTTGACAGCCTGGAAGATTTGATTGCGATGGCGCGCGATGCGGGTGTGGAGTTTGTGGCGTGCTCCATGAGCATGGACGTCATGGGGATAACGGCTGAGGAGTTGATCGACGGCGTAAAAATCGGCGGGGCAGCCGCAATGCTTGCCCACGCCGAAGAATCGGATATGTCGCTGTTTATTTAAAACAACACAAGAGAACCGTCCCTCTGTGTTCCCGAACTCTACACTGTGTAAGGGATTGGGTCTGTCAGCAGGCTCCTTAGTTCTTCGTCGGCAGCGCCGATGAAGTATCCGTATGCGCCGATCATGATGTTCGTGTCGATATCCCCGCGGTCCGTCGTGGAGGTCCCGAACGCGCGACCGACGACGTACCCGCCGCCCTTGTAGTTTTGCAAGAAGCACAGAGTGTTGCTGCGGAACCCAACCGCGGGGCCGAGCAGCTTCTCGCAGTTGCGTTCCGTGAGGCTCACGAGGTACATCCCGTCTTTGATTTTAATGTAATCCGTCGGTTCGTCCGCCGAGGGCAGGTTGTACGCCATGTTGTTAAATGCGTATGCCTCCCGCGCTTCCTCAAGCGACGCAGCGCGGCTGCGCGCGAATGTGATCCTGTAGAAGTTCGCGTCATGGTAGATGTGAGTTGTGGACATTTCGCTTCCATACGCCCACTCGACGACGTTCCCTACCATGTCCGATGTGCGCGTATGCCGCGGGAACGGTTTGTACTCAACGTTTTCCTGCTTAATCGCGCCGAACTCGATATCCGTGGCTGTCAGGTACGGCCACCTTTTATTTTTGCCAATGCTCGAGATTATGCGGGTCACGAGCATGTTTTCTTTATCAATGACAAACGTATGGTTTGCGCGCGGGCGCAACTCGCTAAGCTCGTAGCTTACAAGATATGTCTGATCGTCCGCCTTGAGGCACCTGTACTTCTCTGCCTTCGGCGGCTGCGTATCCCATGACCACTCAACGTCTTCCCCGTTCTTGAAGTCCAGAACAAAATCGTCGCCGTCGTCCATTTCTAAGACGAGCCTCTCGCCGGCAAGCTCATTGCACAGCGGGGGCGTAAACTGGACAATAGCGTGCTGTCCATATTTGTTAAACTTATACAGATCCATTATTAAGTCCATTCCTTTCGTTTTACTTCAGGCACAAATCGTCCATTAAAAGGTAATGGACTTTTTGTGCATCAACTCGCGGTTCCCCGAAGGGGGAGCGATTGGCACATTCCCTCGGTTAGCGTGATTTATCACGCTAACCCTCCTTGCCATCCGTTACAGTCCGGCGGTACTGCCGTAACCGCCGATGATTAAGTGAGTGACTTCGCTTTTGTTCACGCCGAAGACTCCGCCGGCGCACAGCATATTGTTGAAATTCGATACGAGCGCGACGGAAAATGTCTGCCCGTTTACCGTCACCGCTGCGCTCTGCAGATAAACGCCTTCCGAGAGCCTTACAGCCGCAAACCCGGACACGGCGGTATCGGAGGCCGCGTCGCCCATCAGCGGATATGATACGGTTACCGCGTTTGGCTCGTATCGGGCCGCAGCGACATACTCCGCCTCAGCGCCGAATGACCACACAAAAGCGTTGCCTGCAAAATCATCCGTGGCTATGGACTGACGCCCGCCGTCGGCGCCGTGCGCTGCCTTGCCAAAGCTGAGCGACGGTTTCGCAGAGGCGTCCGTTTCGACTCGCGTGACAAGCCCTGTGGCCGCATCGACAGCCAGCGACGTACAGCGTTCGCCGTCCGCGAAGGAGACGAAGTAGCTGTTTGCTCCTGTCTTCGCGCACTTGTAGCGGCATGTCTTGCCGGGCCCGGTTGAAAGGGTCAACTCCGGGCGCGCAGCAAAGTCGATCCTCATTTCTTCTCCGTTTTCGAACGTGACGCTGAGGCTCTCCCCCGCAAGTTCATGACATGCCGGGATGCTGTACCCGCCGAATCCTGCCGTTTCATTTTTGCGCAATGCTTTCAAATCCATTTTCAATCAGCTCCTTTATAATAACCTGCTATTTACGGAGGAAGCCCTGGAGCCCGTAGTAACTCGCTTTTTCGATGAACTGAGCGAGTTCGCGCGGGCTTTTCTTCATGCCCTTGAGTATCCAGTCCTGGATAAGCGACACGCTGCCGTTGACGGAGTATGTGTAGAGCATCTCGGCATCTTCGCCATCGCTTTGTATGCCGGCTGCCAGCCACTCGGATATCGTCCTGTCGTGCGCGAGGTCGATTATATGCCGCAAAAAGTCCTTGTCCCCGTACTCCGAAAACAGGACCGCGCAAAGGTCGCGGTGGTCGTAGATAACCTGGCATATTTCTGTCAGAAGCGTGGAAATGCTTTCGCTGACCAGGGACCGCTCGATTGAGCTGCGTACCTGCTCATACATCTCGTCTTCGATGCTTTTCAGCAGCGCTTCCGGACTGTCGTAGTGGGTGTAGAAAGTGTTGCGGTTCATGTTCGCGTGGCGGCAAAGCTCCGTCGGCGTTATTTTCGCTATCGGCTTCTCCTTCATCAGCGCAAGCAGCGACTCTCTGAGGAACATTTTTGTGTACCGGACCCGCCGGTCTGTCTTCTCTGTGTTTTTCATCGGCTACTCCTAGGAGCCTAGGGGGCGGGTTTCGGGCTCAATACGAATCCCGCCACCCCTTCATCTTCTCGCGGAACAGCTACATAGGTACTGTCGGTAAATAACTTGTACATCTTGCCTTGTCTTTTTGCCGCCATGCGGCGTGGTAAAACCTTGAAAGGCTCCAAGCATTCCTGCGGTTTTCCCGCGTCACCTGACGACAAAAATCCGTTGGCAATCTTGTACAACTTTTTTGCCGACAGTACCTTATCGAACGCTTCTGTCCGGTTTTGTTAGATACTGTGCATTACTTAACGAACATGCTGTTGATTAGTTTACATATTGTCAGTATAGTTGAAGCAGGTACGGAAGTCAACACAAATCGATCATCAAGCGTGAGGTTCGCGCATCTGAGGTGTGACATGAGCGACAAAATATATATTGTGACCGGCGCGGCAGGCCACCTGGGTAGTTACATCGTCAAGCAGTTGTTGGAACAGGGTGAGCAGGTGCGCGCTCTGGTGCTGCCCGGCGAAGCCTGCCCCGGCTTCATAGACGAAAACAGGAACCTGCTGGCTGTGTACACGGGCAATGTGTGCCAGCCCGAGTCCCTCGCGCAGCTCTTCGAGGGCGGTACTACCGGGGATCTAATCGTTATTCACTGCGCCGCTATTATTACGTTGGCAAAAAAAGAAAACCGGAGGGTTTTTGACGTCAATGTCGGCGGTACGGCGAACATTGTGGAAGCATGCAGGAAGTATTCTGCTCAAAGGTTGGTCTACGTAAGTTCCGTCCATGCGATACCGCCCCTGCCGCGCGGCCAGATAATGCGGGAGGTGGAGTCTTTCGACCCCGCAGCGGTCCCGGGCTATTATGACAAGACAAAGGCGATGGCGACGCAGCTTGTGCTGGACGCCGCCCGGGGCGGGCTGGATGCGGTCGTCGTCCATCCCTCCGGCATCATTGGGCCTCACGGCCTACCGACGGGGAATATGGCGCAGCTCTTCATGCGTTATGTACGCGGGAAACTTCGGGCGGCGACCCGCGGCGGCTTCGACTTCGTGGATGTGCGGGACGTCGCCCGGGGCGTAATCGCCGCAGCGGCTGATGGCGTGCGCGGAGAGTGCTATATTCTTTCCAACCGTTATGTCGACTTGACGGAGATGTTCGATACTCTGTCCGAAGCGAGTTCCCGTAAGAAGCTCAGGTTGTATTTGCCATCGTGGATTGTGAAAGCTTTCGCCCCTTTTGCCGAGGCGTACTACCGGCTTGCGCGAAAGACGCCTCTGTTCACAAGGTACTCGTTGGAGACTCTGTCCGGAAACGCGGCGTACTCCCATGAAAAAGCGAGCATGGCGCTGGGCTACTCGACGCGGTCGTTGAAAGAAACTCTGGCTGACACTGTCAAATGGCTTAAGGAGTAGCACAAGGGGACGGTTACGGGGATAGGACAACCCCCGCTGCCTTCGGCAGGGCAGCACAAGGGGACGGTTCTCTTGTGCTGTGCACTGGGGCAAAGCGTCCTGCGGATGACACGCGCGGGCGGCCGAGGACGTCCGCCCCTACATTACGCAGCGCGATGCGGAACGCATCGTATCGGGGCATGGACGACAGCAGCACAAGAAAACCGTCCCCTTGTGCTGCTTGTACCCCTACATCTGATAGCGGACGTAAAAATCGTACTTCTTCATCAGCCGGCGCAGGCACTCGTCATCCCGAAGCTTTTCCGGAGCGCTCGCTACTATCGAGTTCACCTCGTCCAGATACTGCATCATGTACCCCTGGCAACCTACGTCGAAAATTACAGTATCCTTCAGCGCGGTCATACTGCCTCCGAGAAATCTCGGAACATGGATCATGTCGCGCGTGTTTGCGATAAACGGTTCCATGCCGTCCGGCCTGACTTCAACTGATCCGTCGTAAACGTCGTAGAGCAGGTTGAAAATGTTCGTCGGCACCCAGGAGAGGCTGCAGCCGGCTTTCATATGGAGCTGCCATATTTCCTTGACGCCGCCTGTTTCCCACCGCCCGACTTTCAGCTTGAGCGTGAGTTTGTCGAAGCTGAACTCCGCAAGCGACTCGTCGAATGTCCTGATTTCGGGAAATTCTTTAACGGGCACGTCCTTGAACTGCGGTACTTCGTAATCGAACCAGAAAGACGCTTGTTCCCTTGGCGCAAGCTGCTGCCTGATGTCCGGCGATTTAGCCAGTTCCGGATAAGCCTCCCTGAACCTGCGGTTGTCAAGTTGGTCTTCCAGCAGGCTGTGTCCCTGGTGGTACGCGCGGATCGTGGAATCATCTTCAAGCGGTTGGATGGAGTGCGGCACATAGGCTTGAATGTGAATGATGTCTCCCTTTCGCGCGACGGCTTTTCTGCTCCTCGACAGGACTTCGATCGCGCCATTTTCCACAAGGAATGTCTCGTACGCGGTCTTGTGCTCGTGGTACGGCACTTTCATGCCAATATAGTAGTTCGCTTCATTGACTTGATTGATCTCATGGCGGCCCGACGCTTTGATGTAGTGCTTGGAGCGCGAACGCTGGTCTCCGCTGTCCGGCGTTTCATCGATGTCTGCGTAGCAGCTTTCGGGCGTGATGTGGATTCTAAACTCGTCTTTCAAAATGCCAACCTCCTGATTGTTTTATTGTTCTATGCGGGTGTCTGTTTGGGAACAGTATATGAGAGTCCTGCTTGTTTGTCAAACAGCACAGGAGTAGCACAAGGGGACGGTTCTGTTGTGCTGTTTTTGCTTGTGTATACTTTGCAGCACAAGAGAAGAACGAAACCCCTTGTGCTACTTGCCCCACCGCATACCGTGATGATGCAGCGCGGCGCGGATTATCTCAACCGACTTCGCATCCATTCCGGGGAGCGACGATACTTCGCGCTCGCTTATCGACGTCATCATCTCAAGAGATACGCAGCCTGTCCCTTCCATAGCGCTTCGCGGTTCCGGCGCGAGCTGATCGAGCAGTACGCTTATGGGGGTAGGGAAAAACGGCGCCTTGGGCTTGAACTGCTTGTCAAACTCGAGAGCACCCTCCTCAGTGAGCTGTGCATAGACCGGGTCGATATAGTACCGCCCGCTGACGCCATCCAACGCCCCGTCGTAGAGCGGATACGCCATAAACGGGTCGCGTATGTCCCCGACTGTTGGTATGATTCCGAACTCGGCGGCGCGGCGGAACCCGACGCGCGGATAGTAATCGGGGTGCCCGAATATGAGTACGGCGCGGTACCCCAGGCGTTTAGCCTCAGCGAAGCTGTGCATCATCAGCGCTTTGCCGATGCCCATGCTTTGGAACTCAGGAAGGACGGATAGCGGCCCGAAAGTCAGAGTCTCGAACTCCTGCCCCGCGTCGTCCACGATCTTGCTTTTTGTGTAGATTATATGCCCTACGATCTTTCCGCCGGGCAGCACAAGGGGACGGTTCTCTTGTGCTGTTGTTTTGCTTGCGTTGCCCTCACTCTTTTCAGCACAAGAGAACCGTCCCCTTGTGCTCCCGTCAAGTTCGGCGACAAAATCCAGCTCCGGAACAAACGACGGCGCCGAGCGCAGCAGGTGGGTCAGCAGATGCTCGTCGCAAATCACTCTCCCCGGTTCCCAGAATGACCAGAACGCTTCGCGCGTGAGTTCCTCAACAGCAAAGTAATCCGCGGGCGTTTCCAGTCGAATGTTAATATCTATCATTTTAGCCGGTTCCTCCTTATAACAGGGTATTGCAATGTGTGTTATACTTACTCACAGAACAACTATAACACTGTCATATACTGACATGCAAGCCCCGCGCTCAATATGATTTGAAGGATGAACGCCAATGACCGCCTCGCATACTCATGTTGTGACGATAACGGGATACAGTTCGAACGGGGATGGCGTTGCCCGGCTGGAAGACGGCAGGGTAGCATTTATCCGCGGCGCGGCGAGAGGCGATGTGTTGGAAGTAACGCTGATCGGAGAGCTGCGTGGAAGCGTCAGAGCAGAGATAGTAAAAATTCTGTCACCGTCACCGTATCGTATCGAACCTGACTGCCCGAAATACCCGATATGCGGAGGATGCGATTTCCGTCATGTAACTTACGAGGAAGAGCTTGCGGCAAAACTGCAGCGCGTCAACGATGCGTTATCGCGTATCGGCGGATTATCATTTAGTGTTTCTGAGATTCTGAGCACCGGGGACGTTGATCACTACCGCAATAAAGCGACGTTTCATTCTGATGGGAAATCACGGGGATTCTATAAAGCAAACAGCCGGGAAATCGTCCCGGTTGATAACTGCCTTCTGCTTGAAAACGACTTGAACGACTCGCTGAAGAGGCTGACGATGAACGGCGACGTCACTCTCCGTTCAGGGGAAAAGCGGCCTGACGGTACTGTAGTCATGAGTATTGACGGTCTGTCATTCATCGTAAATGGGTTCTTTCAGGTTAACACAGCGGCTGCGCTCCTGCTCTTCCGGAAGGCTCGCGAATACGCTTCAATGTCAAAAGACGAATCCTTGCTTGATCTGTATTGCGGCGTAGGCGCCCTGACATTGTTCGTCGGCCGAGACGCCGGGATCGCCGTAGGCGTCGAGTATGATCCTGCTGCTGTGATCGCAGCGAAAGAAAACGCTGAGCGCAACGCGCTCTCTCATGTGAGTTTCATATGCGCGGATGCCGCAGCATGGGTAGCGGACGTCGCCGGCCCGGACTGCGTCATAGTTGATCCTCCCCGTAAGGGACTGTCCCGGGGAGCGCTGCAAAAGATAACGGCTTTAGCGCCAAACCGCATCGTATATGCTTCCTGCGATCCCGCTACTCTTGCACGCGACCTGCGTCTGCTGGCGGGATATACGCTAAAGGAAGCCTGCGTCGTTGATATGTTCCCCAGAACGGCAAACGTCGAGTGCTGCTGCTTGCTGAACAGGCAATAGCGGAGCGCAAGGGGAACACAGCAGAACCGTCCCCTTGTGCTATTTTAATTGTTGTGCCAGTGGCACAACAATTCGTTTTCCCCCTTGTGCTACACAATTTCGTTCTTGATATCCCACTCTTCTCTGAGTATTGCATACGAAAACTCGTCACCGTACTTTTTCTCTGACAGCTTATGTGCCGGACGGCTTTCGATAAACAGGCCTTCACGGCGCATTCCTATTTTCTCCATAAGCTTGTATGAGCCGGTGTTTTCGGCGTCGCAATGCGCGAGGATACGATGCAGGCTCAGTTCCCCGAACCCAAACCTCAACAGGGCTTCGCCCATTTCCGTGCCGTAGCCCTGCTTCCAATAGTCGCGGTGCAAAATCCAGCCGATCTCCGGTTCGCCGCCGGACAGTGCGAGGTTGCAGGCGCCGATCAGCATACCGTTGCTTCGCAGCACAGCGGCATACTGATAATTCTTACAGGGTTCCTCATCTGTCTGGGAGATTGCCATTTCGATGAACTCACGCGTTTGCTCTGCGCTGTTAGGCCCCCACAGCATATAGACGATGTTTTCAACGCAGCTTGCGTAACTTTGCACCGCGTCGATATCTTCTATGGTGAATTTGCGCAGTATAAGGCGATCGGTTTCAATTGTTCTCATCAACGACACCCCTTATATCTCCCGCCCAAGCGCCTTAGCCTTTTCAAGTACTTCCCGCCCTTTTATAGCGTCCGGCGCCTGGAGTCCGGATTCTACGATATACCCCGCGTTTTCCCAATGTGAAAACTCGCACATAGTCGTAAACATCAACTCCGTAGCGCCGACCCTGCTGCCGCAGGTCAGAAGCATCGCGGCGCGTTTGATCGGCGTTTCGGTTCTGAGCAGGGCAAACGTCCGGTCTATCGCCAGCTTCAGTTGAGCGGTAACTCCCCAAAAGTAGACGGGCGAGGCCAGGACGATCGTGTCCGCTGATTTCAACGCGTCCAAAATCTGTATCATATCATCCTTTTGCACGCATGTTCCGGTTGCATCGAAGCAATGACCGCATCCGAGGCAACCGCCTATCTTCATATCCGCCGTTCTGAACACTGTTACTTGCTTGCCCGAAGACTTCGCGCCCTCAACAAACGCCGCGACCAGTGTGTCCGTGTTGGCGTCTTTTCGCGGCGAACCCGACAGAATTACGATGTTGCTGCTCATAGTATAAGCCCCCTTAATCGGTTTTTCCTGATTGTACCATACCTACACACATTTTTCACTATTGATATGTTTGACAAAGCTATTCTCTCACCCGGACGGTTAATTTTTCGACAGAATCAATTGCTGTTACTTTTTCTGCAGCAGTATCCGGATGGTTTGCGGCGCTTGAAACTACACAAGCGCCCTAAGGAGTTGTTGATAAATAATCTGCACATCTCGCCTTGTATTTTTGCCATCATACTTCGTTGTCAAAACTTGCAAGGCTCCAAGCATTACTGCGTTTTTACGCCTCGTCTGCTGGCAAAAATACTGTGGCAGTTTTGTTCAACTTATTTATCAACAGCTCCTAATCATATCTATAGCCTTCTGAATCCACTCAAGCGCGCCGTTGTAACGATATCCTGTAAAGCCGGACTCTGAAAGAATCGCACCTATCTCGCTCTCGGTGACGTCAGGATCAATAAGGCCGTGCAGTCCGCCGCGCTCGGCGGCGATATCCAGGATATAGTCCCAGTATGTCCCGGAGTAACCGAAACTCGTGGCGTATTTCACCGGGTCTCTCACCGCTTTTCTAACCATTTCTTCGGTGTCCTCGTAGAAAAGGCTGCGGCCGTTATCG
>WRJQ01000015.1 GCA_009778485.1 Oscillospiraceae bacterium | reverse complement strand
CTTGCTGTGACGCGAGTCTTAGTGTAATCCGCAGCGACGAGGTTGCGCTTACGAAATGAAATATAGCGCCTGGACGGGGTACCTGAACAGACACGGAGACAAAAGATATATGGAAAATAAAAAAACGCAACTGACAGACGAGCAGGAAGCCGCGGTAGCCTACCGGGGCGGGGCTCTGCTTGTCTCTGCGGCAGCCGGGTCGGGCAAAACTAAAGTACTCGTCGAAAGGCTGCTCAGGCGCATTGAAAGCGGGGACAGCATCAACGAGTTCCTAGTTATTACATTCACAAAAGCGGCCGCAGCGGAACTCAGAGAGCGGATTGCCGAGGAAATATCAAAAAAACTGGCATCGGATCCGCGCAACAGGCACCTGCGCAGGCAGTCCATGCTCAGCAGGGGGGCGCAGATAAATACGATACACGGTTTTTGCACCGACCTGCTGCGCGAGTTCGGCTGCGCTGAGGGGATTTCGCCCGATTACCGGATCATCGAACAGGAAGAAAGCACCCTGATAAGAACCGAGATCCTGGAAAAAACGCTAGAAAACGAGTACGAACACATTAGCGAAAACTCTGACTTCCGCGCCCTTGTGGAAGCTATGGCTGCAGGCCGCGACGACAGGCGCCTTATTGAAGCGGCGCTTGACACATACGAGAAGCTGAAAAGCCATCCCAACCCGGGAGAATGGGCAGCGCGGCAGATCGACACGGCAAACCCGGCCGAGGGGCAGGACGTTTCGAGGACTCCCTGGGGCAGTTACCTGCTTGGGAAAGCCCGCGCCGACGTCGATTACAGGCTGCGCGAGATGAGAAGCGTCCGCAGCGAAATGCGGGAACTGCCGGCCTTCGAGAAAGCCTACGGCAGGAGCTTCGACGCTACGATAGAAGGGCTGGCAGCGCTGCTTGCCGCCTTTAGCGACGGTTGGGACGCGGTGAAAGGCAATATCAACGTCGAGTTTCCTACCGCGCGGATTTCAGGCTATGATACGCTGAAGAGCGTCCGGACAAGATGCAAGGCCGCGATGGCAAAGTGGGCGAAGGAGTTCGAGTATGCATCTAATGAACTCATCGAAGACATCCACGCCTGCGCGCCTGCCGTCAGGGGGCTGCTGAGCCTCGTGCTGGAGTTCGACCGCGCTTACTCTGAAGAGAAGCGCAGGCGCGGTACTCTTGACTTTTCGGACCTTGAGCACCAAACCCTCAGACTCCTGGGCGCCGGTTCGGCGGGGAGCGGCAGGCTTTCGGCAACGATAGCGGCAAGGTATAAAGAAATCATGGTCGATGAGTACCAGGACGTAAACGCCGTGCAGGAAACGATATTCAATGCCGTTTCCAGGGGCGGCGGGAACATATTCATGGTCGGCGACGTCAAACAGTCAATCTACCGCTTCCGGCTTGCGGACCCGACTATTTTCCTTGGTAAATATAACAGCTATAACGGATATATCCCCGAGCGCGCGGATTACCCGAAGGGAGCAAAAATATTCCTATCGAGGAACTTCCGCTCAGGCGGGGCGATACTTGACGCTGTAAACTTCGTTTTCAGCGCGGTGATGTCCGCCGACTTCGGGGAGATCGACTATACAGAAAGCGAACGCCTCTCGCCAGGCAGGGAGGACGCGCGCGAGACCGGGGAGGTCGAACTGCGGGTTATAGATATGAGCGCGCTTGACAGCGGTGACGACGAGGAAAACCCTGCAGTAACCCAGGTGGAAGCGCGCTATATCGCCGGCCGCATCGCGGATTTGACCGACGGAACCCATATGATCCCCGACGGCGAGGGGGGAGAGCGCCCTATAGGGTACGGGGATATCGTAATACTGCTGCGCTCGCCGGGCGGTAAAGCAGGGAAGTACGCCGCCGCCCTGTACGAGCTTGGCATACCGGCCGGGCTGCCAGAAAGCGAAGGGCTCTACGACACGCCGGAGGTCAACGCGGCGCTGTCGCTGCTCTCGGTTATCGACAACCCGATGCAGGACATCGACCTCGCCGCTGCGCTCAGCGGCCCCGCTTTCGGGTTCACGCCCGACGAACTTGCCGGCATACGCGCAGGTTCGAGGGGGACGGACTTCTACACTGCTTTGCAAAAGGCGTCGCGAACGGATACGAAATGCGCCGCCTTTCTCGAAGAAATAGAAGCGATGCGAACCGTCATGCCGGATATGCCTTCGGACAGGTTCATACATTATGTATACAACAGGACGGGGCTGCCGGGGAAAGCTTCCATGCGGGGCGGAGAAGCGCGGCGAAGGAACCTTCTGCTGCTGGCCGAGAAGGCGCGGGCCTACGAAAAGAATGGATACAAAGGCTTGTTCGCGTTTCTGGCTTATGTAAGGAGCGTTCGCGAAAAAGGCGCCGGCCGTGACAGCGCAGGAGAAGCTCCGATGAACACCGTGCGCATAATGAGCGTGCACAAATCAAAAGGCCTGGAGTTCCCGGTTGTTTTCCTGGCGGATATGGCGAAGCGCATGAACTACAAAGACTTGAATAAACCTCTCGTAATCCACCCGGCGCTTGGCGTCGGGACGATGCGAACGCAGAGGCAAAGGGGCATCGAGTATACGACGCTCCCCCGGCAGGCAATCCGGAACGCGCTGCTCTCCGAGATGATGGCGGAAGAGCTGAGGGTAATGTACGTCGCCATGACGAGGGCGCGCGAGAAGCTGATTATGACAGCTACTTTCAGTAACGCGGAAAAGGCGCTCGGCAAACTGTCGGATATTGCTGCTCGCGGGCTCGAAGCCCAGGCGCTGGAAGAAGTAAGGACGATGGCGGGCTGGACTCTGCTCCCGGTGCTGGCTGCGCAGGGCGCGGGGGAGCAGGGAGCCATTGACCTGATGGTTGTGAGCGAGACTGCGCAAAAGCGCGGGTGCGTAAACGCGCACACAGGTGTGGGAGCGCAGGGCAAGCGGCCCGCTATGCCCGAGGTCAAAGCGCAGGACGTAGAGCTCCTGCGCAAACGCTTCAGCTTCAGCTACCCTCACGCCAAAGCGCCCGACCTGCCTTCAAAGCTCACAGTTACGGAATTGAAAAGGCGCAGCCCGGAAGATGAAGAATGGAGGAGCGGCGGGGCCGATTGGACCCCGGCCGGGGATGCGGGGTACAGCCGCCCGGACTTCATATCAAGCAGGACCGGCTTGACGGGAGCGGAGCGGGGCACGGCCCTGCACCTCGCGATGCAATATATTGAATTTGAAAAATGCGCGACTGCGGGCGGGGTTAAAGGCGAGCTCAAAAGGCTCGCGGATGACGGTTACCTCACGCCTGAGCAGGCCGACGCAGCCGACGCCGGGAAAATCGCGCGCTTCTTTGAGTCCGGAGTCGGGAAACGCGCGCTTGCGGCCACAGATGTAAGGCGCGAGTTCAAGTTCTCGCTGCTGTACCCTGCGCAGAGTATTTACCCGGGCGCAGGAGAGGACGAAATCATGGTCCAGGGCATCGTCGACTGCTTTTTTGAGGAAGAGGGCGAGCTCGTCGTGCTGGACTTCAAGACAGACCGCGTTTCCGCGGAAACGCTGGAAGCCAAAACGGAGCAATACACGCCGCAGCTCGACATTTACGCTCAGGCGCTCACACGCATCACAGGGAAGAAAGTCAGGGAGAGAGTAATATACTTCTTTGGCATGGACAAAGAAATATATGTTTAAACTTGAAAATAAGTTGAAGTTTTTTTCATACTTTTGCGAAAAAGGGCGATTTCACGACAGGAATGCGACAGGAGAGGTGTATCTTGTGCATGAAAGACACGGAAACTAAAGAAAAGCAGCAATCGGCCCCGGCAGTTCACAGACCTCGGGACAGCGAAAGAAAACGAATGATGCTTTTGAAAAGGAATGATTGTGTTGATTTATATACAGTAAAGTGTTAAAATACTAGGCGAGGCTGCTAGCGCCCCCGAATGACGCGCTTCTAAGGGCAACACACTAGCCACCCCGCCGGAGAGAGATGGTGAGACATGAGCGGGAAATTATCGAAAATAATGATCATCGCGGGAGCCGTACTGATACTGGCAGCATGCGGGCTGATGATATTCAACAAAGTTGACGATCAACTCACAGGCAACCGGTCGCAGGACCTGCTGGAACAGCTCGAAGAAGAATTTGCGATGATGCTATCAGGCGAAGCGCCGTTCCTGACAAACCCCTCCGGCTCGCAGCTCGCGCACACGCCGCCCTCTGCAGAGCAGCCCGGGCAAAGCAACGCCGACAACCTGAACTACGACCCGGAAGCACAGATGCAGGAAGAAGACGACGACGGGGAAGAGCCTCAGGAACAGCAAGGAACGAGGCAATGGGGCTCAGCATGGTACAGCACCTTAGGCATTATCCAGATCCCGGCGATAAACCTGAAACTACCGGTCATCAACGAATGCTCGGACGCGCTGCTGAACGTAGCGCCCTGCAGGCTCGCAGGATCGGCGAACTTCAGACCGCGAAGGCTGATAATCGCGGGGCATAACCTGCAAAGCCACTTCAAAGGGCTTATCAACCTCTCGGTTGGCGACGAGATGACATTCACATCTATGGACGGTTCGACATATCTCTACAAAGTCGTGGAGATCGGGCAATGCCACAGGGACAACCCGGAAGAAGTATCCGCCGGCGAAGGCTGGGACATCACCCTCGTTACTTGCAAGACTATCAGGACGATGCGCACCCTGGTACGTTTCAAAGAAATACGGCTGGATCCGGAACCCACATTACAGCAGCCGCAGGAAGAACCGGCAGCAGAGCAGGCGGCCGACCAAGCCGCAGAGCAGACGGCGCAGCATACGGAAGACTCCGTAGAAATCCGGGAACAATCAGACAGCGGCGAGGACTTGCTGCTTGACGCGCAGCAGGGCTCGCAGGCCGAAGCGCCGCCCGGCGACCAGGCCGAAGCGCCGCCCGGGGGCTCCGGTTAGGAAAGCCCCGGATAGCAAGAAAGTAAGTAAACTGTAAAAACAGCTAAAAATTATTGCGCTAAATGAAATGATGTAATATAATACGAAATGACAAAACAGGAGGAGAAAAAAATGAAACGTTCAATGAAATTAGTCTCGATAGCAATCGTACTGCTGGTGCTGGCCGGAATGGCAGCCGGCTGCGCGAAAGAGACGCTGGAGATCCACAACCCGTGGGATTTGGAAGCAGCAGTATTTGAAAACGGATTTCAAGAGCAGCCGATCGACTCGGTGTTCCTGAACGACGGAGATCTCGTGGACATATCCCTCGAAATGGTACCGCTGACAGCCTCGCCGCCGACAAGCATCGCGATGCCGTCCCACCCCGGTACCGCGCAGAAGAAGAACGACAAGGCAGACATCGACTACTCCAACAGCAAAGACGGTTACGTTATGATAGCCTACCTCTCGAAGACGACCAAAGCTTTGAGGGTACAAATCAAAGGGCCGGACCAGGTTGCGTACACATACACCCTGAAGAACGACGGCAGCTACGAAGTGTTCCCGCTTTCCGCAGGCAATGGCGACTACTCGATCGGCGTATTTGAGCAGGTAGAGGGCACGAAGTACTCGACTTCGAACTCGGCGACAATCAAAGTCACGCTCACAGACCAGAACGCCCCATTCCTCCGCCCGAACCAGTATGTCAACTTCAAGTCCGACAGCGAGACCGTCAAAAAAGCGGCCGAGCTCATGAAGGACACCAAGGATCTCAACGAGAAGATTGCGGCGGTATACAACTTCGTAGTCAAGAACTTCACCTATGACACCGAGCTTGCCAAGAACGTCCAGAGCGGCTACCTGCCGAACGTCGACGCCGTGCTGGCGAAGAAAAAGGGCATCTGCTTCGATTACGCGGCGGTTATGACCGCAATGCTCAGAAGCCAGGGCGTGCCGACCAAGCTGGTTGTCGGATATACCGGACAGCAGTACCACGCATGGATCAACGTCTTCTCGACGGAGACAGGCTGGATGAACAGCGCAATCTACTTCGACGGCAAGAGCTGGAAGCTCATGGATCCGACCTTCGCGTCCAGCGCCAAGGAGAGCTCCGACGTTATGAAGTACATAGGCGACGGCAAGAACTATCAGGCGAAGTACCTGTATTGATCCCCTAACATACTTTCAGCATCAGTCCCGCAGTATGGCGCGGGGCGGGCCTCGACGAAACGGAGGTCCGCCCTGCGTTACGGCAGTCAAAGCGATTAATTATGTAACTGTTCAGGTAGTGGGTACCTGAACAGACACTTAATTATTTACCACAGGCGAAAAGAAAGGAATGGTTGTAAATGAGGTCATGCTATGAGTAAAAAGACGCTGTCGAACAACTACCTGTCGATGCTCACAAAGGAGCTCGCCATGCTGCTGGAAGCCGGGATGACGCTGCATGACAGCCTCCAGATCATGCAGGATGACGAACCGTCAGCCGACGGCAAAGCCATGATGCAGGGGCTAATCGACGCACTCGAAGGAGGCGACCCGTTTTCGACGGCGCTCGCCGCTTCAACCGTTTTCCCGCGCTATATGGTCCACATGGTGGAGATCGGCGAAAAGACAGGGCGCCTCGTACAGACGCTCAACGCGCTCGCCGACTACTATGACAGGCAAAGCAGGCTCGCCGTGACGATAAAAAGCTCAGTGCTTTATCCGGCTATCCTGCTTGTACTTATGATAGTGGTCGTGCTGATCCTCATAGTCCAGGTGCTGCCGATATTCAACGACGTATTCAGCAGGCTGGGCAGCCAGATGTCCTCGCTGGCGATCAACCTGATGAACTTCGGGAGCTGGCTCGGCGACGCTGCGGTCGTAATTGCCATTATCATCGCCGCTATCTTCGTTGTGGCGTTCCTGGCGTGGGCGATACGGGCGCTCAGGGAAGGCCTGAAAAAGACATTCATGAACATTTGGGGCGGGCGCGGCATCTTCGACCGAGTCGCCTCTTCGCGTTTCACTTCGGCGATGACGCTCGCCATGGCCAGCGGCCTGGACATGGACGAAGCTATGGACGTAGCCTTCGCCATCAGCGGCGGGGCTAAACCGGTCGACGCCAAGCACAAAAAGGCCGCCGACCTCATGCGCGACGGCAACACGCTTGCGGACGCGCTCAGCAAAGCCGGCATCCTAACGTCGCAGGATGGCAAGATGCTCTCGATAGGCAGCAAGGGCGGCAAGTCCGACGAGGCCATGGCTGAAATCGCCAGAAGGGGCGACATTGGCGTGCAGGATGCTATCGACAGGCTCGTCGGTAAAATCGAGCCTACCCTGGTCATCATCTCTTCGGTGATAATCGGCGTCATTCTGCTTTCCGTAATGCTGCCGCTCATGGGCATAATGACCTCCATAGGTTAAGCCTTATGAAGAGAAGCAAGAATATTTATAAAAAAGGCTTGAGCGATATCCTCAAGAGCATGATACTCCCCGTCGTGTTCACGCTCGCGGTCGTCGGAATGATCGCGTTCGGGCTGAACCAGACGAGCGAGTCCAGCAGGTCGGAAGGGCTGCGCGTGCTTGAGGACAGCCTCATGCGCGCTACGGTAAAGTGCTACGCGGTCGAAGGCCGTTACCCTGAGTCCGTGGCTTACATTGAGAATAACTACGGAGTGCATATCGACAAGGCCAAATATGCCGTTCATTATGAGATATTCGCGTCGAATCTCTTCCCCGAAATAACGGTCGTAGAATTGTTGGGCGGGTAAAGGAAGTGGATTAAGATATATGAAAAGTAGCCGGCAATCGAGGGTTGACACTATTTTTGTGCTTATCATATTCTGCGTTTTCGCGATTTCGATGCTGATGGTCCTGATGCTCGGAGCGAGCATTTACAAGAACATGACCGAAATATCGCGCGACGGGTACGATGAGCGCACAGCTATGTCCTATTTCTGGACAAAGATCAAAAACAGCGACGAAGCGGGGATGATATACCTTCACGACTATGAAGGTTCACCTGCGCTTTGCTTTGCCGAGGTATACGGGGACACCACATACGTCACCATGATATACAAGTACGGCGACAGCATATATGAGATGTTCACCGAAGTAGGCTACGAGCTGGAGCCGGAGGTCGGCACGCCGGTCCTCGGGGTCAGCGACCTGGAGTTTTCGCAGCTTGAAGGCGGGCTGATCAGGATATCCGCGGGAGGCAAGAGCGTTATGGTCTCGCCCAGGGGAGACGCGCCGTTTCCGCCCGCTACTGTGCGGGAAGAGGGGGGAGACTGATGGTAAGACGTTCAAGATCCACGCTCTTCTTGATGGAGCAGCTCATAGTAATCGCAGTTTTCGCGATTTGTGCCGCCGCGTGCGTCAAAATACTGACGACATCGTACTTCATGGCAAAGCAGACCAGGGACACCGGTAACGCGCTCCTCGCCGCCGAGAATGGCGCAGAGTGCTTCAAAGCGTTCTCCGGCGACGTCGGGAAGACCGCCGCTATGCTCGGAGGTACCCGGGGCGAGGTCAACGGTTTCGACTCGGTCATCGTATACTATGACGAAGAATGGGACGTCTGCGGAGAAGGCGGTGCCATGTACAGGATGTACATCTCCCGCTGGGACACCGGGCAGGGAGGCGCGGGCATGGTGCAGGGGCACCTCTTCATCGAGGAGATCGACGCGGAGGCTGAATCGATTATTTCGTTCCCGGTGGCTGTGCTGCCGGCCGGCAAGGGGGTGTGAGCCGTGAATAAAGGAGGAATGGGCGTCGGCAGCTCGTCGATCATGCTCATATTCGCTGTTTTATGCCTGACGGTATTCTCGCTCATATCTCTGTCCGTCGCGGGCAATGACAAAGCGCTCGCGGACGCCGAGGCGAATCTCGTCACGAGATACTACGAAGCCGACGCCCTTGCCGAGAGCGTGCTCGCGGAGCTTATTCGCAACGGGGGCGACGTGCAGGGGCCGCTCTACGGCATGGACATCGAGAGCAGTTGGGATTGGGATCTGGAAGCGCAGGTAGCGGCTTATCGGTGCACCGTGTCCGAGGTGAAGGATCTGTATGTCAGGGTTGTTTTTACCGACGACGGGTACAGCGTGCTCGCGTGGAAACTTGTCGATACTGATGAGTGGACATTCGACGACTCTTTGAACGTCTGGTCCGGCGAGGAGGGCGACTTCGGCTTTGGCATGATGGATATGGACTTCAGCTTCGGCATAGATTGGGAGTCCGACGAGGGCATCGAGGACTAGTTCACTAGCGTAAAATGGTTCGCCATGCGAACCGTATAATAGGGATCGTAAGGGGAGGCAACTGAGCAATGCAGGAATGGCTACAGATGGCTGTGGACGAGGGCGCGTCAGACGTGTTCATCGGCGCCGGCCGACGCATATCTTTCAGGGTCAACGGCGTCATAGAGCAAAAAAGCGAGAATATCATCTACCCGGATGAAGCGGAGAAGCTGATTACCAGCTTGTACGACATGGCGAAGAAGCCCATGACAAAGTACATCGAGAACGGCGACGACGATTTCCCGGTCTCGGTGCCGGGCTTGGCGCGTTTCAGGGTGAACACGTACAGGCAGCGCAGCACTATGGCCGCGATTATCCGTGTCGTTTTGTTTGACATACCGAATTATACCGATTTGTTCATTCCGGAAGAGGTTATGAAGATCGCTTCTGAGAACAGCGGCCTCGTACTGGTAACGGGCCCCGCCGGCAGCGGCAAGTCGACGACGCTCGCTTGCGTCATCGACGCGATCAACAGGTCGCGCAACTGCCATATAATAACCCTTGAGGATCCTATCGAGTATCTGCACAGGGACATCAGGAGCTTGGTCAGCCAGCGAGAGATATCGACGGACACAGACTCGTACATGGTCGCGCTGCGCGCTTGCCTGCGGCAGGTACCGGACATCATCCTGCTCGGCGAGATGCGCGACAACGAGACGATAAGGACCGCGATAACCGCTGCTGAGACAGGCCATCTGGTCATTTCGACTCTGCATACCGTCGGCGCCGCGAACACGATCGACAGAATAATCGATATTTTCCCGCCGGAGCAGCAGCAGCAGATCCGCGTCCAGTTGTCGATGGTTCTGCGCATGGTTGTGACGCAAAAGCTGCTGCCGGACGTCAACGGGAAGTCGGTCCCGGCGTTTGAGATCATGCACATCAACAACGCGATAAGCAACCTCGTCCGCGAGGCCAAGACGCACCAGATCGACAATGTCATCCAGACTTCCGCGCAGGAAGGCATGATCAGCATGGACGCTTCGATACTGAAGCATTTCAGGGAGGGGAAGATAACCCGCGAAGTCGCCGTCGAAGGCGCGATCAACCAGGAGCAGATGGAGCGTAACCTCAGCAGGTTGTAAGTACAGCAAGTATAATCGGGGGGGCGGCTGGTATGCGGATGAAGTACCAGCCGCCCCCCTTAGCAACGACCTCACCGAGGCACTGAATAGTAAAAGCAACTGTTCAGATGCGCTATATTTCATTTGTGTTATCGCAGAAAGCATGGTATACTTGCAGCAGACAAACTGTTGGCGGGAACGTCGAGCCGGAACCTCGCCCCGCCGGATTGAGAGGGAGAGCTAAAATGTACACATACCAGTATCCGAACCTGCTAAAACCGATAAAAATCCGCGAGCTTGTAGTAAAAAACCGCATTATGTCCGCGCCGAACATGCTGTTTCGAACCATCGGCGGGCGCCCGGACGAGTACTATGTCAGATACCTCGAGCATAAAGCCAGGGGAGGGGCGGGCATCGTCTCGCTCGGGGAGGCGAACGTCTGCGACGGCGGAAACCACACCCCGGGCATGGAAACCACGCTCGAAAACCTGACGATATACTCCGAGATGGCTCAAGCGATTCATGAACACGGCGCTGCCGCAAACGTAGAGCTTACGCACGGCGGCATGAGGGTCAAGCCGCAGTTCAACAAAGACCGTGACCTCCTCATGGGGCCGGTCGAGTTCGACAACCCGGAGACAGGGGCGCATATCCGCGCAATGACGCAGACCGACATGGAGTACGTAGCCAACGGCTTTGCCGACACTGCCGAGTATTACTACCACGCCGGCTTTGACACAGTCCTGATTCACTGCGCCCATAACTGGCTGCTGACGCAGTTCCTGTCGCCTATCATCAACACCCGCACGGACGAGTACGGCGGCAGCCTGGAGAACCGTATGCGGTTCCCCCTTTATGTGATGAAGAAAGTCCGCGAGCGCGTCGGCGACAGGAAGACCGTCATGGTCAGGCTGTCGGGCTCAGAGCGCCATCCGGATGGATTCACGCCTGCGGACATCACAGAGTTCCTGGCTAAAGCGCAGGAATATGTCGACATGGCGGAAATATCGACAGAGAACTTCAACTACATCTTCGCGTCGGCGTATATGCCGCGCGGGCAGAACGCGCAGCTCGCGGAGGAGATCAAGAAATCCGGCAGGATAAGCATACCGATCTATACCATCGGCTCGATTATGGAACCTGACCAGGCCGAGGAGATAATCGCATCCGGCGTGGCAGACGGGGTATCTATGTCGCGCGCCCTCATTGCCGACCCGTACTTGCCGAAAAAGACTGCCGTCGGGCGCAAAGACGAGATCACGCCATGCCTGCGCTGCCTCAACTGCACCGATAGCGACAACACCACCAGGCATTTCATCTGCAGCGTGAACCCGCGCATAGCGCGCGAGGCGCGGCTGGGATTCGGAGATAACCTTGAGCCGGCGAAGGTCAAGAAAACAGTCATGATCGTCGGCGGGGGACCGGCGGGGATGCAGGCGGCGATCACAGCGACGGAGCGCGGCCACGATGTTACAATCGTCGAGCGCGGCAGCGCGCTGGGCGGGACTCTGCGCTTTACGAAGACAGACACGATAAAGCACGATCTGCGGCGCTTCACGGAGTACCTCATACGCAAGACTATGAGGTCCGGAGCGAAGATTCTGCTCAACACCTGGGCGACGGACGAAGTCGTCGACTGGGTCAGGCCTGATAACATAATCGTTGCGACCGGCAGCGAGCCGATCGTCCCATCCGTGAAGGGGATAGGCAGCGCGCGCCACGCCCTGGACGTCTATCTCGCGCCGGACTTCGAAGCCGGCGAGCGCGTCGTTATGATCGGCGGCGGGATGGTTGGCATCGAAACCGGCCTGCATCTGGCGCAACTGGGCAAGAAGGTGACAGTGCTGGAGCTGCTCGACGACTTCGCGCGCGACGCGCGGGGCGTCAACAGGTTCGCTGTTGTTGATAAAGTGAAGAACTCCGGAATCGACGTCATTACGGAAGCCGCAACGACGGAGGTGACGGAGACAGGCGTGACTTACAGCAAAGATGGGGCAGAGCATACCGTGCAGGCGGATACCGTGCTGTACGCCATTGGCATGCGCCCGAGGGAAGGCGTGTTCTTCGACCTTTATGACAAAGCGCCGTTCATAACCCTCGCGGGCGACGCGAAGACGCCCGGGAAGGTAGCCGGCGCCGTGCATGGCGGGTTCTTCGCCGCGATGGATGTATAATATATGATACACGAGATCGAGCCCCGGAAGTTCCATGTGGAGTACATGAACACCGCCCCGCAAGCGCGCGATACAGTATTCGTCTTCAGCGGAAGCGGAGTGATAGGCGACGCCGCGGGAGGGGAGCTTACCTTCCCGCGCTTCGAAGAAATCAGCGGAGTAGGCGCTGACGAGCTGCGATACCTCTTTTCAATCGACGAAGACCGCTTTTTTATGGCGGAGTCAGGCGGTGGGCGGGAGGTTTCCGCGCCGGATAAGTACGCCATGCTCGATAACGGCGCGTTCCGCGTCAACAAGCCGAGGCATCTGGCTTTTGCCGCCGTTACCGCGCAGCAACTCTTCGAGTGGTATGCTTCCCACAGGTACTGCGGGCGATGCGGCGCGGAGAACGGGCATTCGGATAAAGAACGCTCCATAGTATGCCCGGCGTGCGGGCTCGTCGTCTACCCAAAGATTTCGCCTGTTGTAATCGTTGCGGTCACGAACGGGGATAACCTCCTTGTGACCAGGTACAAAGACCGGCCGTTTCGGATGTATGCCCTGGTAGCCGGTTTCGGGGAAATCGGCGAGGCGCACGAGGACACTGTTCGCCGCGAAGTATTTGAGGAGACGGGCGTCCGCGTCAAGAACATCAGGTACTACAAGAGCCAGCCGTGGGGCTTCTCGTCCTCGCTCCTGTCGGGGTTCTTCTGCGACCTTGACGGCGATCCGGCGATAACCGTCGACGGGGAGGAGCTTTCGGAGGCGATATGGCTGCCGCGCGGCGAGATACCGCCGTCCAGCAGCGACGTCGCGCTGACGGCAGAAATGATGGAAGTGTTCAGATTAGGGTTGCAATAGTGAAACGCTACTTATGGCATAGAGTTATCATGTTTGTGCTGCGCTATACTGCGGGCCCGTTCGTCAGGATTATCATGGGGTACAAGTGCGCCAAGACGAAAGGCCCGGGGGAACCCAGCCTCATTATAGCCAACCACAACTCTGATCTTGACCCCGCGTTCGTATCGCTGGCTTTCAGCAGGCATATGTATTACGTGGCAAGCGAGCACGCGCTCAGAAACGGCTTTATGTCGAAAGTGCTGGCGTTCGTGTTCGCGCCGGTGCCGATCAACAAGTCCCTGGCGGACATTTCGGCGATAAAAGAAATACTCCGGCGCCTGAAGGGGGGCGCAAACGTGTGCCTATTTGCAGAGGGCGACCGCTCCTTCAACGGCAGGACAGGGTACATCGCCCCGTCTACCGCCAAACTGGTCAGGATGAGCGGAGCTGCGCTTATCACGTTCCGGCTGGAGGGCGGCTACTTCACTACTCCGCGCTGGGGGAAGAGAAGGCGCAGGGGGAAGATGCGCGGAGCTCCTGTCGGCAGGTATACCGCAGCGCAGTTGAAGGCCATGTCAGATGCGCAGGTGATGGAGATTATCAACCGCGACACGTTTGAGGACGCGTACGCCAGGCAGGGGGAAGACCCGGTTTTCTTCAAGGGCAAGGACCTTGCCGAGCATATTGAGATGGCCTTGTATATGTGCCCTGCTTGCGGGAATATCGGTGATTTGCACTCAAAAGGAGACAGGCTGTACTGCGACTGCGGGCTTGAGGCGAAGTACGCCGGGACCGGAGAACTCAGCGGCGAAGGGGTTCCTTTTACGACCGTGACGCAGTGGGACGACTGGCAGCACAGCCGGTTGGATGGCAAAATCGCCGCTGCAGGCGACGGGCCGATTTGCTCGGACGCAGGCCAGATGCTGTTCAAGGTAAAGGCCGCCGCAGGCAACGAGCTTGTCGGCGAGGGCGTAATGCAGATAGATAAAAACGAATTTCGCTGCGCGGGCAACGCGTTCCCGCTTAAAGACATTACGCGCATTGCGGTCGTCGGGAAAATGACTCTTGTTTTCGCGCTCACGGATGGCACATCATACGAAGTCAAAAGCCGCGCGCCACGCAGCGCGGTCAAATACAGGGAGATATTCAAGAAGCTTAGAGGAGCGGTGTAGAGCCGGCGACGCCAAAGCGCCGCGTATCGGCGCGCAGGGCCGCATCATCATTGAAAGGGCAGACAGTATGCAGGGCGTAAACGTATTATTCATCTATCCTGACTTCCTTGAAGCGACGAAAAGCGCGAGGAATATCCCGGGCAGTTATAATGAAGGCCTCGCCTCGCTGTCTGCTGTTTTGAAACAGGGCGGGCACAATGTGCAGCTCTACCATATGACCTTCATGCCCGACAGGGAAGAGTTCCTCGAAAAAGTGAAGTCTTTCGCTCCCGGCATCATCGGGATAAGCATCAGGACCAGCGCGCTGGGGTTCTCGCAGCAGCTTGCGGTTTGGCTCGATGAGGAAATGCCTGATATTTTCGTCATGACGGGCATGTATCATCCTTCGCTCGCGCCGGAAGAGGTCATCGCTCTGCGCGGCGTCGACGCAGTTTGCATCGGCGAGGGAGAAGCTGCGTGCCTGGAGCTCGTCGATCATTTCGCGCAGCATGGGAAGCTGGCGACCGACGTCGGCAGTTTTTGGGTCAAAGGCGAAAATGGGGAGATCCACAAGAACCCGGTCAGGCCATATATTCTCAACCTGGACGAACTGCCTTTCCCGGACCTCGACCTCTTCGACTACAGGAACCTGCGCAGCAATGCGCAGCAGAACACCGCCGAAGTCATTGTCAGCCGGGGCTGCATATACTCATGTACATACTGCGCGAACGCGCAGCTCCGCAATATCTACCCGGATAAGAAGAACTACGCGCGCTTCCGCTCGCCGGAGAACGCCATCATGCTGCTGGAGCGGGTGCTGGAGAAAGACCCGGGCATAGAGTGTTTCAGTTTTAACGACGCGATTTTGAATGTCTTCGAGGATTGGTTCTACGATTTCGCGGCGCTGTACAAAGAACGCATCAACAAAAAGTACGTTTGCAACTTGCGCTTTGACTTGCTGGACGAGAAGATGATCGGCGTGCTGGCTGATACCGGGTGCTACCTTGTGACTATTGGGCTGGAAAACGGCAACGAGGAGTTCCGTAAGAAGTACCTGCAGCGATCCATGGAAAACGAGCATATCATCAAAGTCTCGCAAATGCTAAAAAGCGCGGGGATTATCGTCAACGCGTACAACATTCTCGGGTTGCCGCACGAGACGCTGCCGCTGTCGCTGGAGACGGTGAAGCTGAATGCGCGGATGCACACGGATAATGTGATACTGAGCTTTTTTTACCCTTATCCGACGACAAAGCTCAGGGATATAGCTGAAGAAGCGGGGTTCATCGACCCCGATGTAGACCCGCACGACTTGATACAACTGCGTATGCCCGGTTACACAAGGGGCGACCTTATGTACATCAGGTACAGCTTCATGAAGTTGATGAAGAAGTACCGCAGCCTTTACGCGGGTTTCGCCGGGGAGGAGCTTGAGCGCAGGGAAAGCAAGCTGGACGGGAAGATCCTCGCCCCCGGCCACCCCAGGCGCTTCATCGGCGCGTACCGCAGGCTCACGCACCGGGCTGTCGTGTTTGCCAAGCGGATTGCTTCGCGCTACCTGCCCGCCATATACAAAGCGCTGCGCAGGAGCAGGGACAAGCGGGCCGGCGCGGCGGGCGCGAATCGATGATAGGGGCGTGGCGCACTTTGGCATATGTTTCTCTCGATAATGAAACGTGAGGAAAGGAATCGTCATAACAAATGGTATTTTCCAGCCTGACTTTTCTGTGCCTGTTCCTGCCTGTTTTTCTGCTGGTCTACAACATCAGCGGGAAGCTTACGTATAAGAACATCGTGCTTGTCCTGTTCTCGCTGTTCTTTTATGCCTGGGGGGAGCCGATCTGGATACTCGCGCTGCTTGCAAGCGGTACTACGGACTACATCTGCGGGCGCGTAATCGACAAGCACAGCAACGGCAAGGGAAGGAAAATCGCGCTTGTCGCATCGCTCATCATCAACCTGGGGCTTTTGGGGACGTTTAAATACTCCGGCTTTATTATCGAGAACATCAACGCCCTGCTCGGGACGAGCATAAAGGAACCGGCGTTCAACCTGCCGCTGGGCATCTCATTCTACACATTTCAGACTCTGTCGTATACTATAGATATGTACCGGGGCGAAATCAGGGTGCAAAAAAGCTTTCTCAGCTTTATGTGCTATGTCTCGATGTTCCCGCAGCTCGTGGCAGGGCCCATCGTCCGGTACAGCGAAGTTGAGAAAGAAGTGTACAACCGAAAAGTCACCCTCAAGGGCTTCAGCGAAGGCGTAACGAGGTTTTCAATCGGGCTGGCAAAGAAAACGCTGCTCGCGAACCCGGCGGGCGCGGCAGCGGCCATGCTGCTATCGGACGCAAGCAAACTGACAGCCACCACAGCGTGGCTTGGGGCGTTCCTGTATGGGTACCAGGTATACTTCGATTTCTCCGGGTATTCCGACATGGCTATCGGTATAGGGAAAATGATCGGCTTCACATTTCCGGAGAACTTCAACTACCCATTTGAGTGCAGGTCGGTCACTGACTTCTGGCGAAGATGGCATATCTCGCTCAGCTCGTTCTTCCGTGATTACCTGTACATCCCGCTGGGCGGGAACAAGAGGTTCACGGCAAGGAACATCGCGATTGTCTGGATTTTGACAGGAATCTGGCATGGCGCGGCCTGGAACTATCTGTACTGGGGCGTCTACTATGGTATATTCCTGCTCTTTGAGCGATATGTCTTTGGGAAAGCCCTCGCAAAGCTGCCTGCGCTTTTCGGGCGCTTATACGGTTTCCTGGCAATACTGGGGAGCTGGGGGATATTCTTCTACCCGACTGCAGCGGAGCGGAGGATGTATTATAAGGCGTTTTTCATGATCGATACGCCGCTGTCCTCGTTCCTGCCCGAGTCTATTTTAATGAGCCATATCTGGCTGATAGTGGTACTGGTCATCGCCGCGTCGTCCGCGCCCAAGAGGCTCTACAAATACATGTGCGAGTTCTTCCCCAGGCTGAGCCTCACAGAGCCTTTCTACGCTGCCGGCTGCATACTCACAAGCTTCCTCATGCTGCTGGGGCAGACATACAATCCGTTCCTGTACTTTAGATTTTAGCACACTTTATGGAGCTATTATGAAAGAGAAATTCAACATTATACTGTTTTGCGCCCTGCTGCTGGCCTTGGGCGTGCTGATCGTATTTGTGCCGGCAGATGAACGCGTCGAGGAGCTGGAGCACAGAAAGCTCAACAAACTCCCCGCGCTGAACCTGCAGACGGCTCTGAACGGGGAGTTCTCCAAACAATTCGAAGGCTTCATTACAGACCAGGTAGGGTACAGGACGGACTTGATAATGTTCTCGAAGAATATCGAGAACGCCTACGGCGTAGAGATCAAGGACGCGCCTGTCGTAGTCATAACAGGCGACCGGCAGGTGAACCCGGGCGAGAGGCCAAACGAGCAGCCCGTGCAATGGGACGGGCGAGACCCGGGCGCGTTGAGCACTCCCGCCGCTAACGAAGCTGTGGGCAGCAAAGACGATGACAGCGGGGAACTTGCCGAGTCTGACGATGACGCCGAACCGGGCGAGCCGGAAGAAGACGACGAACTCGGCAGCGGGCAGAGCGGCCTGTACGATTCACAGGATGATATATACACGCCCATGAGAGACGTCGAACCGATTCAAGCCGGCCCGGTCCTGGCTTTCTCGGACAGGCTGATGGAGCTTTACGGCTATCTCTCGAGCGCATGCATCAGGTATGCAGAAGTCGTCGAGAGCTATGCGAAGGCGCTGGAGGGCAAGGCAAGGGTTTTCTCGATAATACCCCCGACCGCGATTGAATTCGTTGACGACAGGTACAAAACGCTTTCTGATTCCGAGTACAATGCGATTCAAATCGTCTACAGCCGCCTGGAGCTTGCCATACCGGTCGATTCGTACTCGGTCATGCAAGCGCACAGCGACGAGTATATATATTTCCGCACGGATCACCACTGGACCGCCCTGGGGGCTTACTACACTTATTACGCCTACTGCACGGCAGCGGGCATTACCCCTGTGACGATCGATAATTACGACAGTTACAGGATACCGGGCTTCCTGGGCTATCTCTACAGCGTCCATCCGACGGCTGAGCTCAAAAACAACCCGGATACCATTGTATACTATGAACTCAAGGAGCCGCTTGAAACCTCGAACAAGCTGATATACAAGCCGGGGGAAGGCGGCGGCACGACGTACTCGATATTCATCGGCGGCGACAGGGACAAGTATGAGATAAAGACCTCAGTCGGCAACGGGAGGACGTGCATCATCTTGAAAGACTCGTACGGGAACGCCTTCGTCCCCTGGCTCGCGCCAAACTACGAGACTATCATCGTGATCGACCCGAGGCATTTCAGCGGCTCGACGGTAAATATCGCGCTGCAGTACGATGACGTCGACTTTATAATCATGAACAATGTCTTCATACCGGGTTCGGGAGGCATGAACAGCGCGCTGGAGAAGATAAGGTAGTGTGTACCTGAACAGACACCTCCTAGTTGAACGGGAACACATACTGCGTCAAACCGAGCTCATCGCGTATTGCGATGAGTTCTTTCCGGACAGCATTGTTTACAGGCACGCCGGTGTACATCCTCTCTTGCCGGGCGAGGTACTCCTTTTCCCCTGCTGTGTAGATGCGCTCGTGGCCCGGCGCGAGCTTTGAAGAGCGGAGCTCGCGCAGGATGTCGCCCGTCGTCTTCTTAAACTCATCAAGACCCATGAAACCCTCAGGGTCGATGGCGATGAAGAAATGCCCCAGATGATGCGGGCGCGCCCCGCCGTCATGCACGCCGGAAAGCGCGCGCAGGTAGCTCCCGCTTTGCAGCGCTGCGGACAGAATCTCCACTACAGTCGCGTAACCGTAGCCCTTGTAGCCCGCCAGCTCCTCGCCTATGCCGCCGAGCGGCGCAAGCGCGGCAAAGCCGCCGGAAAGCCCCTTCAGGATAAAGGCGGAGTCCGTCATGGCCTTGCCGTCGGAGCCGATGACCATGCCGGCGGGCGTATCGACGCCGAGCCTGTCGTAATACTCGATCCGGCCTCTTTGCGTTATTGAAGTTGCGCAGTCCAGCACGAAAGGGAAAGGCTCGTCGCTTGGCATCCCGAATGTCAGCGGGTTTGTGCCCAACATGTTCTCCACGCCGAATGTCGGCGCAATCGAAGGCCTGGCATTCGTGCCGGTGACGCCAATGAGGCCCGCGTCCGTCGCCATGGTCGCGTAGTAGCCGGCGATGCCGTAATGCGTCGAGTTGCGGGCCGCGACCATGCCCATGCCATACTTTTTAGCCTTTTCGATCGCCATCGCCATTGCCTTGAAACCGACGACCTGCCCCATCCCGTCATGCCCGTCGACGACTGCTGTCGTCATATTGTCCCTGACAATCTCAAAATTCGTGACCGGGCTTTGGATGCCTGCTTTGATCCTGTCGAGATATATGGGCTTGAAACGGTTGACGCCATGCGACTCTATGCCCCTGCGGTCAGACTCCAGCAGGACGTCCGCGCAGATTGCGGCGTCGTCATCGGGCACACCGTACCCGATGAACGAGTCCTTTACGAAACCTTCGATCGTTTCCCAGTCGATGATGATATAATCTTGTTCCATTGCGCTCACTCACTTTCTTCGTCCCAGCCGAGGGACTTTTCAACAGCGCGTTTCCAGTTCCTGACCAGCCCGTCGCGCTCAGCCCGGGCCATTTGCGGGAGAAAGACCCGCTCGCTGCTCCAAATTGACCGCAGCTCTTCTTTGTCCCGCCAGAAACCTGTCGCGAGCCCGGCAAGGTAAGCGGCGCCGAGCGCTGTCGTCTCTGTGTTGCGCGGGCGGTTGATGGGCGTGCCGAGCAGGTCGGCCTGAAACTGCATCAAAAAGTCGCTGACGCTCGCGCCGCCGTCGACCCTGAGCTCAGGGAGGGTCAGACCGGTGTCCGCGACCATTGCGCTGACAAGGTCGCCGACTCCGTAGGCGATCGATTCCAGGGTAGCTCTTGCGATGTGGGCGCGGGTTGCGCCTCGCGTCAGCCCTACGATGGCGCCGCGCGCGTACATATCCCAATATGGCGCCCCGAGCCCCGTGAACGCGGGCACGAAGTACACGCCCCCATTATCGCCCACAGACTCTGCCAGCTCGTCGCACTCGGAGGCAGTCGATATGATCCCGAGGTCGTCCCTTAGCCATTGGATGGCTGAACCGGCGTTGAAGAGGCTGCCTTCCAGGGCGTACTCGACAGTATCGCCGACGCTCCAGGCGACGGTGGACAGAAGCCTGGCCTTTGAGCGCGCGCGCTCAGCGCCTGTGTTCATTAGCAGGAAACACCCGGTACCGTATGTGTTTTTGGCCTGGCCGGGTGTAAAACAGGCAGAGCCGAAGAGCGCGGCATGCTGATCCCCCGCAGCCCCCGCGATGGGGATGCCCGCAAGCGCGCCTGCGCCGGGGACGCCTTCAGCGACTTCGCCGTAAACGTGGCTTGAAGGCTTGATTTCAGGCAGCATCGAACCCGGGACTCCCAGCCTGCCCGTCAACCCCTCGTCCCAGCAGAGCTTGTCCAGGTCAAGGAGCATAGTGCGCGAAGCGTTGGTATGATCGGTGGCGTGGACTTTACCCGCAGTGAGGCGCCATATCAGCCAGGTCTCTACAGTGCCGAACGCCAGCCGCCCGGAAGCCGCCAGGGAGCCTGCGCCGGGGACGTGGTCGAGGATCCATTTTATTTTCGTGCCGGAAAAGTAAGCGTCGACGATCAGGCCGGTTTTATCGGCTATGGCCGCTGCCGCGCCTTCGCGTATCAGCTCGTCGCAGATGTGCGCCGTCCTGCGGCACTGCCAGACTATCGCGTTGTATATAGGCAGCCCGGTCTCCCTGTCCCACACAATTGTCGTCTCGCGCTGGTTGGCGATTCCGATTGCCGCGATGGAGCCGGCGCCCGCTCCTGCTTTTTCCATTGCTGTATGCGCGGCCTTCATCTGGCTGCGGAAGATTTCCTCGGGATCGTGTTCGACCCAACCGGGGCGGGGGAATACCTGCGGGAACTCGTATTGGCCCGCCGAAACTGCTGTGCCGCTCTTGTCGAACAGTATTGCGCGCGAAGAGGTCGTTCCCTGATCGAGCGCGAGTATGTACTTTTTGTCCATAGCATCCCTCGTCGTCGTCGCAAACTCCACTTCGCTCCGCCCTCACAAGTTCGGGCATACGCTCCGTTTCGTTGCTCCTCCTCTCCACTCGCGACCACTTCGTTGGGTCGCTCGTGGTTCTACCTGACAGATACGTTTTCATAGACTATTTTACACTACCTGTACTTTTGTTTACAGCTATAATCACGTATAATGGCTGGTGACAGCCATTATACCACATTTCTGCCCGGAAAGGTGATGTGAACTTTGAATATAAGAAGGATAACGCAAAAAGACGCCGAAAGCGTCATGCGCATTTTTGAGCAGTCAAGGGCGTTTATGAGAGATAACGGCAACCGGGAGCAATGGAACACCGACTACCCCGGCTTGGAAGAAATTGAAGCGGGGATAGAAAAAGACGGGTATGTAGTCGTCGAAGATGAGAAAGTCGTCGGAGTGTTTGTGCTGTCCGATTATGACGAGGCATACGAGAAAATAAAGGGAAAATGGCTCGATGACGAGCCCTACGGAGTCATTCACACAATGGCAAGCGGGGGCGCGCGTTCGGGAGCCGGCCAGTTTATTTTAGATTGGTGTCTTGACAAGAAGGAAAATATAAGGTTAGATACCCATAAAGATAATTCTCCGATGAGGAACTTGCTCGCCAAGAACGGATATCAGTACTGCGGCGTAGTCACCTTGGAAGGCAGAGGGGAGCGGCTGGCGTTTCAAAAGACCGGCACAGGCTCCTAGGGGGTACGAATCCCGCCCCTTGGGAACGGCCGCCTTGTTCGGAGTCGAAAGGACTGGAGGAAACATTTGTGGAAGAAAAGAGCTACGGGCTGGATCTGACCCAGGGTAAGATCAGCTCCGTGCTGCTGAGGTTTGCCTGGCCATTCGTCGCGGCAAACCTTGTCATGGCGCTGCACGGCGTAATAAGCATGGTGGTCGTCGGGCAGTTCACCGGGCGCGAGGTCATATCCGGGGTGTCGACGGGAACGCAGATGATGTTCCCTCTGTTCCCGTTCTACGTCGGGATCGGAACCGGCGGCACCGTGCTGATCGGTAGGAGCATCGGTGAGAAGAACGATGACGCCGGAAGGAGGGCCGTAGGCAGCTTCACGGTAATCTCGATTGGCCTTGTGCTTTTCCTGACATTGTTTATGCTTATTCTGCGCGACCCGCTCCTGGCAGCGCTGAAGACTCCTGCGGAAGCTCTGCCGAGCGCGAGGAGATATGTGATGTTCTGTACGATTGGCGTGCCGTTTAACGCGGCGTACAGCATGATATGCGCGGTAGCGCGCGGCATGGGCAACTCCAAGGCGCCGAGCGTCGCCGCCGGCATCAGTTGCGTAGTCAACATCACGTTGTCACTGCTGCTCGTCGGCGGTGCGGGCCTGGCCGAGGCGGGAGTCGGCATAGCTACGTCGGCGGCGCAGTTTTCCGGTTTTGTGTATATCGCAATTTGGATTTACCGCAAAAGGCTTCCGTTTTCCTTTACGAAAAAGGACATCAAAGCCGACAAGAAATCAGTCCGTTTCCTGCTGGTGGTGGGTTGCCCGCTCATCCTGCAGGACTTGCTGATTTCTATATCATTTATGATCAACACTAACCGCGTCAATATTATCGGCGTCGAGGCTTCGGCGTCTGTGGGGGTCGTGCAGAGGCTGTTCAACATCGCCGGGGTCGTCCCGAACTCGTTCGGTTCGGCTATTTCCGCGATGACCGCGCAGAATATCGGCGCGGGCAAGAGGGAGCGCGCCTCAGCCGCTATGCGCTTGGGAGTGATGTATGCGGCTATCGTGAACGCCGTCGTCGTCATCTGCTGCCTTATATGGCCCGAAGGCATTACCTCCGCATTCTCGAAAGATCGTGACATTATTGTGGGAGCGGCCAATTACCTGCGGTCGTTCTCTTTGGACGCTTTCATCGTCGCGTTCGTTTTCTGCATGAACGCGTACCTCAGCGGCTGCGGGAAGTCGAACGTCTCCATGTGGCACAGCCTCGCGACGGCTTTCCTCGTGAGAGTGCCGCTGAGCATTTACGTGACAAGCTTGCCGGATCTCGCGCTCAACACAAGGCTGTTCTACCTCGGCGGGATTTCGCCGCTTGCTTCCTTCGTTTCGGTCGTTGTGATGCTGATTTACATCAGGTGGTACAACAAGAGGTATATGACAGCGCTGCCTGCTGCATAACGAAAAGCACAATTAAAATAGGTTGGTGCCCAAAATGGGCACCAACCTATTTTGTATCTTACGGAGCGCTATACCTGCCTTACCTCGCCGGTCTCCTTGTTTTTCCAACGCGGCTTCAGAGGCAAAGGCCAGTTGAAGTTGCACGCGCCGGGAGTCGGGCAGTCGTCGACGCAGCAGCCGCAGTACCAGCACTCTTCCGCGTGCAGGATAATGGGCGGCGAACCCTTCTTCGGGTTCGGGATAAAAACGTCGATCGGGCACGTCTCCACGCAGTTGTTGCACCCGGTGCATTTGTCCGGGTTGAAGCTCACCGGCGTACTCGGAGTCGGGATGTTCGGAAGCGCAAATACGTTTTGCTCAGACACTATTTTCTCCTCCATTCTCTCGTTCAGTTACCTGGCGCGTAGACGCCGGTGTAATCTTTGTTGTACGCCTCGTACTGCTGCTTCATGTCTCCCCAGTAGCGCGGCGGCAGATAGCCGGTCTCAACTTTGTCGTCAACCAGCTTGATTGTCAGGAACTTCTCCCATTCCTCTTGGTTGTACTCCGGATAGTCGATGCGGTTGAAGCCCATCCGCGGGTTGCTGGACTTACGCGCGAGCGAAGCGTGGATTATGACCTTGGCGTACTCCATCATGCTCAGGTCCTCGATCGAACGCATCAGCTTGTGGGGGTCATGGGCGATGAGCTGAGGTACTGCCTCCGCTTCGAGCCGCTCGATTTCTTCAAGGCCCATCTTGAGCAGCGTCTCAGTTTTGTATTCGCTGACAAAGTACTGCATGGCGCGGCTGAGGCCGTTATGCAGTTCTTTCCATTCGATGCCGCGGTCGCGTCCGGTCGGCGCGAATATTCTTTTCTTCTCGGCTTCGATCTGGTCGCGGTTGAGCTCAAACTCGCCGGCATCCTTGACGGAAGCGGCAGCTTTGCGCCCGCCATAGCGCCCTGTGGCTGCGGCATAGCTGTGGTCTTCGGGGCAGAACATTTGCGTGCCGACGGCGTACAGCCCATCTACAGTCGTCTTCAGGTTCCAGTCCACGACGAGGCCGCCGCTGCCGCCGCTGCCCCATTGCGGCAGGCTGTTGCCTTCAATGAACTTATACGACAACTGGAGGTCTTTGTTAATGTCAAAACCTGCTTCGTTCATGGTCTTGATCATAATCCTGGTCGTGGATTCTTCGGTCAGCATCAGATTCCAGGTGGCGCGCCGCTCGACTTCCGCCATAGCAGGCCAGTCGCCATAGAACGGAAGCTCGTACTCTCCGCGCATGATCGCCTCCCTGACCTTCTCCTGAGTCCCGGGGGCTGGTACCATTGCGCCCGCGTCTTCCCAGCCCTGGATGGGGTAGGGGAGCCTGCGGCCTTTCGCGTCTACCAGCGGTACGTTCTCGTAACTCGCGTCGCCCGCGCCTGTATACCACTTGTGCTTCAGCCCGGTCGCGATGCCAACGACGCCTGTGCTCTCCATCATGGTCAGCTCCGCGCCTGCCTTCCAGGCCATGACCGAGCCATCGCCGTTGATGTTGCGGGAGTGCATGTTGGAGTAGCCGCCGTGTTCCATGCTCATCAGCCACATGGAGCCTGCGCCGGCTGTTGCCAGTATCACTGCCTTGGCGCGGAAAATCAGGAACTCGCCTGTACGGCCGTTAAGGCCGGTAGCTCCGATGACGCGCGCGCCTTGTTTGCCATTCTCGTTGAGCAGGCTCGTGCCCATGACGCGGTCGAAAACCTGCACGCCGAGCCTTTTGCATTCTTTCTTCAGCACCGGTTTGAATGTGTTGCCCCATACCCGGATGACTACGTTATTGCGCTTCTCCGGGGGGTTGAACCCGGGCTCGCCCATGTGCGGATCCGGGAGGTAGCTGTGGATAGTGCCGTAGCGCGGCGAGATCATGAATTTTGTCTCGTCGTCGCGGCCTTCCGCTCCGAGGAATTCGTCTTCTGTATCGCGGATCTTTCCGCCCATCTGCTCCATTTCAAGAAGCGTGTCGAAGTCCTCGCGGTTTTGGATTTGAAGCCCTATGCCGTTGCAGTATGTGCGGTCGGCCATGTGTACCGCCCATTCGTCCGGGTCAACCCTTGACAGGGGGTTCGCGGGGGCGTTGCACCAGTGGTCGCAGCCGGGGCCTCCGGAGCCGCTGCGCTTTACGTCGCCTTTTTCAACCAGAGCGACCCGCACGCCTTGTCGCGCCGCGGCGATTGCGGCCCAGCAGCCTGATATTCCGCCGCCGATTACAAGAACGTCGGTTTCAATGAGCTGTTCCTGGCCGAACTGTATCTGGTACGGCCATGCGGGGGGGCGTCCTTCGTCTCTCAGGTATTCATGCCATGTTGCCATTACTCGACCTCCTAAATTAATATGATAGTGTCCCGAGGAAGCTTTCTTTGTGTATTATAGCAAATGCCGGTGGGAATTACCAGTCTTGTTTTGGATTTTTTGTTGGATTATGTGTCAATTGTTACTGTTCAGACGTCCACCTGCATAGCTGAGCGCACCCGGCACCGCCACGCCCCACAGACTTGACTCCTGCGACCTGCTCTCTGCTTCCCACCCGCCCTGCATCAGCACAAAAACGCTTGCAACGAATCGTTCATCGTGATATACTCTGCTGGGTGTGCCTCACGTACTTATGAAAGATCTTCCAGTGCTGCTGAAGTGCTTGCGTCAGGGAGCGTCAGCACTGAACCGGTTGCTGACCGTTCCCATTGGAGGGTGCCATGAAGGTGCGCCATTCTATCAATAGCCTCTTCCGTTCGCCGATCAGGACTGCGTTGACAGTAGTTCTGACCGGCGTTGTTGCCTTTGCGCTGCTGTCGCAAGCGGCGGAGTTCTCCATAACGCGGCGCGAGATGGAAAGAACCGCCGCGCATTACTACGGCGCAGGCTCCGTGGAAATCGCGCCGCCCACTGCTGGAACTCCTGCAAGTGAAGGAGTAGCTCAAGTCAGTTAACTGTAGAAAAAGAGATAACTTCATGGAAAAGCATATTTCTGTCAGGGACCTGGTAGAGTTCGTCGCCCGCTCCGGCAGTATAGACAGCCGCTTCACCGGGCGCAACAGACTTGAAGAAGGCGCGCGCGTGCACAGAAAACTGCAGAAGGAAGAAGGCTATCAGGCGGAGGTTCGCCTGTCGCATACTGAGACAGTCTCGGGCATAAGCTTTACTGTCGGAGGGCGGGCAGATGGAATCATTATCAGCGCCGAAGGCGTCGTGCTCGACGAGATAAAGTCGACGCTGACGCCGCTTGAACTCATCACGGAAGGCTACTCGCCGACCCATTGGGCGCAGGCAAAGGTATACGGCTACATATACTGTGCGCAAAACAGCCTGGAGAGAATAAGCGTCCGCCTGACGTATTATGAGATGAACGAAGGCGCGATAAAGCGATTCACGCGCGAATACGGAGCAAGCGAGCTGTGCGCGTTCTTTACTGAACTGCTTGAAAAATACGCTGTTTGGATGCACTACTCCACCTCCTGGAAGGAGGCCTCGTCAAAGACGATGAAGGAGCTGGCCTTCCCGTTTGACGAGTACCGTGAAGGCCAGCGAAAGCTCGCCGTAGCTGTGTACAGGACAATCGTCAACGAGGGGCGGCTGTTCGCGATGGCTCCAACGGGCATCGGAAAGACGATATCCACGCTGTTCCCCGCGATTAAGGCAATGGGCGAAGGTTATGGCGAGAAGATTTTCTATCTGACGGCCAAGACCGTTACAAGGCAAGCCGCACAGGCAGCGCTCGATCAAATGAGGGAACGCGGCCTGCGCGTCAAGTCGGTTGTCATTACCGCCAAGGATAAGGTTTGTTTCCTTGAAGAGCGCGCGTGCAAACCGGAATACTGCGAGTACGCAAACGGGCACTTCGACAGGGTAAATGGCGCTGTCATGGACGTCCTGGAGAACCTGGACAGCATCGATGCGGAGAATATTGCGGAGTATGCACAGCGCCACAGGGTATGCCCGTTCGAACTGGCTCTTGACCTGACGCTCTGGTGCGACGTAGTTATATGCGACTATAACTACCTTTTTGACCCGCAGGTCTCGCTAAAACGCTTTTTTTCCGAAGGCGGGGATTATGTGTTTCTTGTAGACGAGGCGCATAACCTTGCAGACAGGGCGCGCGAAATGTATTCCGCAGGCATAAGCAAGCGCAATCTTCTGGCGCTGAAGAAAACGCTCGGGCTGAAGGCGGGAACCGGGCGCAAACGCAAAAAAACCGCCGCTGAAGCACCGGGCGGACAGGAGGCTGAGGCCGGGCGGCGGGGCAAAAAAGGTGAGTACGAAGGGCTGCGCGAGACCCTGGTAAATATCAACAAACTATTGCTGGATATGAAGCGCGAGTGCGGAGACGCCGCATTTGCCGTCCGCAAGGACGCCCCGGGGGAGCTCAAAGAACTGCTGGAACTTTTTTCCTACCAGTTCTCGGAATGGCTCAGCAAGAATCCGGAGCCGGATCAGGCTGCGCTCGAAACGTACTTCGACGTGCTTTCGTATCTGGCGGTCGCGGAGCTGTATGATGAAAACTACAGTACGATGATGGAGAGCGGCTATGGCGGGGAGTTTACAGTCAAGCTCTTTTGCGCAGACCCTGCCGGCTTGCTAAGCGGGCGCTTTGCGCTCGGGCGCTCCGGAGTGCTGTTTTCGGCGACGCTCACACCGGGCAGGTACTTTATTGATGTGCTCGGGGGCGATGGTGATAGCAACTACCTGACGCTGCCGTCTCCGTTCCCGACGGAAAACCTTCTTGTGCTGGTGGCTGATAATATCAGCACGAAGTACAAAGACCGCGACGGCAGCTATGAGAATATCGCTGATCTCATACACGTCGCCGCATCGGGAAAGGCAGGGAAGTACATTGCGTACTTCCCGTCATACAGCTACCTGAGCAATGTCTACGCGGTTTTTTGCGAGAAGTACCCCAAAGTCAGCACAGCCCGGCAGTCGCCGGGCATGACGGAAGGGGAGCGCAGCGAGTTCCTTGCGCTGTTTGAGGATGACGGCTGCGCAGAAAGCGAAGCATTTGTTGCGTTCTGCGTGCTCGGGGGCGTGTTCTCAGAGGGGGTGGATCTTGCCGGCGACAAGTTGATCGGCGCGATAATCACCGGCGTCGGGTTGCCGCAGGTCAACCGGGAGCTGGACGTCGTCAGAGATCAGTACGGCGGGCCGGGGCGCGGCTACGACTTTGCTTACCGCTACCCGGGCATGAACAAAGTGCTGCAAGCTGCGGGAAGGGTAATCCGAAGCGAGAGCGACAGGGGAGTGGTGCTGTTGATCGACGAACGTTTTTCGTCGAGGAGCTACCGTACTCTTTTCCCTCCGCATTGGAACGACAGCCGCGTTGTAAGGGACACACGCGAGCTTGCTGAAGCTTTGGGCGGTTTCTGGGGCAGCCAGCCTTAATTATGCTCGGCTCTGAACAGGATCATTTCCGCCGCCACGCTCACGGCTATCTCTGCGGGAGTCTCCGCTTTGATTTGCAGTCCAATCGGGCAGTACAGGTTCTCAAACGCAGACTCCGGGACGCTCGCATCCGCGAGGCGCTGCTTCGTCGCTGCAAGCTTCTTGCTGCTGCCGATGCAACCGACATAACGCGCCGGAGTCCTGAGCGTTTGATCCAGCACTTCGAAGTCTTTTTGGTGGCCGCGAGTCATTATCACGACGTAGTCTGCGCTGCTTAAGGCGACTTTCTCATAGATTTTACCGAAGTCATGCAAAATTACATCAGCGGCATCAGGGAAGAGTTCCTTTTTCGCAAACTCTTCCCTGTCCTCATAGACGACTACAGAGAAGCCGACCCGCGCCAGAGCCGGGACGAGTTCCTGCGCCACGTGCCCGCCGCCGAACACGAAGACTCTCCCGGCGCGCACGAGCGGCTCGACATAATACTGAACCTCGCCACCTGTCAGTATCGGAGCGCTGCCAAAAAACTGCTTTACGTCTTCTTCTGTCGTCGCGGATGCGAATCTAAGGCCCCCGCTGTCGTATACAGCGGTTTCGACCGGCATTCCGCCTTCGAAACGCCGCACAAGCCAGGCATTATCGTTTCTGTCCAGCGCGGAGCGCGCGTAACTGTATAAATCACGGCAGCGACTGTCTTCAAAGTCAAGATACTCATAGAATACTGTTACATCTCCGCCGCAGATCATCCCTAAGTCGGCAACATCATTCCTGCTGAGTGAATATGAGGCGATTCGGGATTCTTTCGTGTCAAAGAGCTTCATTGCCTGCCCGGCAGCTTCGTACTCGACAGCTCCGCCTCCTATTGTGCCTGCAGTCCGGCCATCAGCGAACACCGCCATCAGCGCGCCGGCGCCCCGAGGCGTCGAGCCGCTGCTCGCGATGACGCCGACCAGCGCGACCGGCTGCCCTGAGTCAAGCGCATTGATTATCGAGTCAAGTAGATTCTTCATGGGACTATCAGTCCTTTCTTTCTGTGAGAAACTATACCCCCGTACCATTTTACAAAAACATCGCCATGAAAATCGGCAAATGGACAATATCGTCTTTGACCATAACATCCTTGGTGTAGAGGATATATGAATTTGAGAGCTTATTCCCGAATCTCTTTTTGAACTTATCCAAAGAAGAATGCGATTTATAGTTGCCGGACTTAACTTCTATAACCGCGATCTTTTTCTTTTCGGTGATAAGGAAATCTATCTCCAGGCGGTTTTCGCGGCTTTCACTATCGCTTCGAGAGTAGAAATAAGGCTTATGGCCGTTTTTCCGCAGCATTTGAGCGACGATATTCTCCATAATCATGCCTTCGTTGATACTTAGCTTGTCAAAAAGAATCGCTTTGTACAGCTCGTTTTCGATATATGGGCTGTCCATAAAGGTATGAGTTATCAAAAGCCCGGTGTCGGCCATATAGCATTTTTGCGTCGCGTGGTCTGCGCTGAGAGCAAGACCGATATTGGGGTCGGTCGCGTTGTAGCAATTATTGACGATCATCGCTTCACCAAGCCAGATAAAGGAATCCTCGTAGCTTCTGAAACGCGCTTGTTTCGATATCGAAGCAAGTGTATATTTTTTCTCTTTTTTGGAAAGCTGACCGGGAATCCCGTCAAATATAGCGAAAACCTTGTCTTCATAGCCTTCGGCGAACTTAGAAACATCGTCGCGGTACAGCTTCAAAATCCGACGCTTGACGGTATCAACCGCTTCGAAATCCTTTGTCTTCACGTATTCAAGTACTGCCTGCGGCATTCCGCCCACAAGAATGTACTGCCGGAAATCGTTCATGATTTTTCTGTGGAGAGCTTGTCCGAGCGGTATTCTCGCGTCAAAGCACTGTTTAATCAGCGAAACGGTTGAAACGTCGTCCAAAGCCCACAAAAACTCCTCGAAGTCAAGCGGGAATATTTCGATATGCTCTTCCTCAGAAGGGATGATAATATCCTGAACGTTCTTCTTAAGCCGTATCAATGATCCTGTTTCGATATAATCATATCTGCCGTCTGCGACAAGGTACTTGATGAGCTGCCTCGCCCGCGGGAACTGCTGCACCTCATCAAATATGATGGCGGATTCTCTCTTATACAGAGTTTTGGAATAATATGCAGACAGCTTCGCAAAAAACAAATCAAGGTTGGAACTGTCGTTTTCAAACACATCCAAAATATCCTTCGGTGCGTTACCGAAATCAATAATAATATGGCTTTTATACTCATTTTTCGCGAACAGGTCGCAAAGAAAGCTTTTTCCGACACGCCTTGCTCCGTCAATCATCAACGCAGTGGCGCCGGCGCTTCTTTTTTTCCATGCCAGCAAGTCATCGTATATTTTTCTTTTTAGCGTGGTCATAAGTTCGTCTCCTGTGTTTTGGTACGCTCTGATAATCGAAGTATAATGTGCGAAACACGAAATGGCAAGTAAAAGATTTCGATATTTGCACGGAATGACGAGCTATAATACACAAGTGAACTTTTCGCCCCATTCCGGGTGATGAAACGCCGTCGTGATAAAGCCACGCTTTCGGTAGAACCCTACCGCTTCTTCGACCGTTTCGGCTTCGAGCGGCAAGCCGTACATTTTTTGCAGGGCAGTCACCATCGCGCCGCCTATGCCTTGCTTCTGTTTATCCTCGGCGACGGATATAAGATGAATCTCAACTTTATCGCTATGTACCTCAAATCCGCAAATACCGGTTACTCTGCCGCTTTCTACCCAACCGTAGAAGTACAGCTCATCAGATGACAGGTATTTCTCGGCTTCTCTGGCGATACCCTCCGGCGAGCCGTCCAACGCCGCATAGGAGATGATTACGCCAACTTCGGGCTCTGTTACGCGCGACTTAATATCTGTAAACAAAAGCTCTCTCCCGCCCCCAAAATGTTCAAAAAGTCAGCAAAGTTCCGTAGCTTTGTGGTAATACTCATTCTGCTACAAACAAAACTGCCAACAAAAGAAAGGAACTATGCTGATATGGCGATGATAACACAGGAGGAGCATGAACGCAAGAGGTAAGTCTCATAGGTTTTCGTAAGGTACGAACCGTTTCAAACGCGCAGGTTGTTTCAAACGCGCAGGAACAGGCGGTGAGCACTCACCGCCTGTTCCTGACTACACCGCAGTTTTTGACCTGAGAATGTTGTCCAAAACTATTTATCCGATTGGGATCGTCACACCACAGAGCGTGACGCTTACGACGTCTTCCGGGTCGATGACGCTGCTGAAGCGGTTGAACATCCTGTACCTATAGACAGGGGCGTCCGCGCTGTCGATTGAACGACCGAAAAGCGAGTTTGTGTCCATAGCACTATAAACCAACGAGCTACCGTCCCTGAACATCACAGTGACATCACCACTGACAAGCAACGCTTCCAACGGACTGCTCAATGGCCCCTCTGCGTATACGCAAATCGATATCGGGGATATGGATATCTCCGTAACGATGCTGTCGCCGTCCGCACTAACTGCATGATTTGGCAACACCTTTTTTGATGTATCTCTCATGGATATGATACCTCCGTTTTCTGTTTTCCGTTCCAGGATTGCATCGAGCATACGCCGCTTTTGCTCAAAATCGGGAGCC
>WRJQ01000014.1 GCA_009778485.1 Oscillospiraceae bacterium | reverse complement strand
TTTTGCTCTCAGGCGGCGCGTCAAAACCTTGAAAGGCTGCTAGCATTCCTGCGGTTTTGCCACACCACCTGAGAGCAAAAATCCTTGGCGGATCATTGGCAAATATTTACGCACGCTAGTATACATCCCTGCGATATCGCTGTTCCAGCTCTAAAAGCGCGGTCTTAATGTGCAGGCCGCCGCCGTAACCTGTCAGCGAGTCATCTGAACCGATAACGCGGTGGCATGGTATAACGATGCTGATGGGGTTCGCGCCGCAAGCGCCGCCCGCAGCGCGGCAAGCCTTTACGTTTCCGGCGAGTTCTGCCATGTCCTTATATGTCTTTGTCTCGCCATATGGGATTTCAAGCATCGCGTCCCATACTCTTTTCCGAAACCCTGTGCCGACAGCGTTCAGCGGCAAATCGAAGGCTTTCCGCCTGCCGTTAAAATACTCCCGAATCTGTTCCGCCGCTTTTGATATAAGCGGCGTTTCTTTCGTTTGCGCCCCTTCGACGGTATATGTGGAGATGTCAGTTATCGCCCCGTCCGCCTCCGCTATGTAGTAGCGCCCGACCGGGAACTCGTATGAATACACATACTTCATCAGAAGCCCAGATTCAATCCGCCGGTCAGCTTCGACATCGTCTCGCTCATGCTCGCTTCCGCTTTACGCATGGCTTCGTTGACAGCCGCGACAATCAAGTCCTGTAGCATCTCCACGTCTTCAGGGTCAACCGCCGATGGATCGATGGTGAGTTCCGTCAGTTCATGCTTGCCGCTGACGACTGCTGTGACGACGCCGCCTCCGGACTGCGCCGAGAATGTCATCTCCTCCATCTCGGCTTGCATCTTTATCATGTCGGCTTGCATTTTTTGCGCCTGTTTGACCATGTTCATGTTCATTCCGCCGCCGCTGTATCCGCCGCCGCGGAAACCGCCTTTAGCCATATTTACTTCCTCCTTCGTCATTCAAAGGTTGTCACGTCGAACCTGCCAAGGCTGTTTATCTTCTTTATTCTTTCTTGTTCGTCCTCGCCGTCAAGCGAGTTTATGCTAACCGTTACGTCGCGCCCAAGAGCTTTTCTCGCTGCTGCTTCTATTGAGGTTTTGTACTCGTCATTTTTCATCAGGTTGGCTACAAACTTGTTGTTGGCGTTTACGGTTACGTTATCCCCGTCGATAGTCGCCCCTACTTTTGCCGAGTCGCTCAGAATCGAATGCTTGGAGGGGTCGCTTCTGAGCAGTTCGACGATTGCGCTCCACTCATCGCCGGGTAGTGCAGGGGGTGGTTCCGGCGTCGGGAGGTCCGGCTCTGCCGTTGGGGGCGTAGGGGCGGCTGCGGTTGCTACAGAGGAATCTGTCGCCCCTACGGCTGCCGGAGCAACCGGTGCGGGCGCGGGGGCAACCGTCGTATTCGCCGCAGCCTTTGCGGTGGCGTTTATTCCGGCGTTTGCTTCAGCTCTTGTTCCGGCGTCTTCATCCCGAACGCAGCACATCCTGAATACGCACATTTCCACCGCCAGCCTCGCGCTGCCTCCGCGCGACAATCCCTTGCCGGCTTCATGCAGCTTGTCCAAGTGCTCCAGAGCCTGCTGCGACGTCAACTTAGCTGACAGAGCGGAGATATCTCCGCCGCTGAAGACCCCGCTGAGCAGCGGCGAAACCGGTGAAAGCTTGTACATCAGCACATCGCGGATGACTGTCGCCAACTCACCCAGCAGCGCGATCATATCCTTGCCATCGTTATACAACGCTTCAAGCAGCGCGAACGACTCGGCTGCGTTGCCGGATACCACGGTGTCCGCAAGCCTTATTAGCTCCATGCTGCCTGTAATCCCAAGCACATCCTGTATGCGCCGGAGGTCGATGTTGCTGTCAGAAGCGCACTGATCGAGCAAAGAGAGAGCGTCGCGCATGGAGCCGTCGGCGAGGGAGGCCAGCCTTTCGGCTGCGTCTTGCGCGAGATTGAGGCCTTCTTGCTCCGCAACCTCTGCAATCCTTTGCTGTATTGCAGCAGCAGATATGCGCTTGAATGAAAATCTCTGGCATCTTGACAGAATTGTCGCGGGGACCTTTTGAATCTCTGTCGTAGCAAGAATAAAGAGCACATGCTCCGGCGGTTCCTCGAGCGTTTTCAACAGCGCGTTGAACGCCTGGTTCGAGAGCATGTGCACTTCGTCTATGATATATACTCTTTTGCTGACAGCGGCGGGCACATAGTTCGCTTCTTCGCGCAGCGCGCGGACAAAATCGACTCCGTTGTTCGAAGCCGCGTCTATCTCGAGCACGTCCAGCACAGACTCGCTTTCTATCCCCCTGCACGACGCGCACTCGTTACACGGTTCCCCGTCAACCGGGTTCAGGCAGTTCACCGCTCTTGAGAGCACCTTCGCGCATGTCGTCTTACCCGTCCCCCGGGTACCGACAAAAAGATAGGCATGCGACAACCTGCCTGAGGCGACCTGCCTTTTCAAAGTCGTTGATATATGTTCCTGCCCGACGACGTCGCTAAACGACTTGGGGCGATACTTCCTATACAGCGCCAGATACATTGCGGCCTCCTCGCGCGCTCTGACGGGGCGCACCGGCCCTTGAAAATGCAATACACCCGCTTGCCTGACAGCCGGCTCGGAACCGGTTGCCTCGCGGCACACGTAAGGTTTCGCTTAATGCTGCTCGGTTCCCCGCCTGACATGGTTCACGAATTTACGTTGCGCGAGACCGGATCTTCATCGCTGCTTATCAGGGGCTGACAATACACTACAAGTCCGCAGGCCGGAATTCATCCCTGCTGTAGCGGGTTGCAGGTCACAGGGCACCGCTAACTCCCCGACTAGCGCTTCCGTCCGCTACAGTATACTATATGCCAAAGATGTAATCAATAGAAGATTTTAGGAATAGTTGAGTACTAGTAATCGTAACTTGGCAGGCTGTCGTCTGCCAGTACGTTGTCATATTTTTTGCTCTGGACAAGGCCGTCGGAGTACGATACTTCGCAGAAGATTATAGGCTTCCTGGGATCCCTGACTTCCCTGAAGACGAGCGGGCTGTGCAACAACCCATCCCTCAGGCAAAACTGCGTTGCCTTCTCGATGCGGAAGGTTTCCAGCGTGTCGAGGCTCTCGCCAATCGTGAACTCGATGACGCCGCCCAGGTCCGAGACATTTTCCGGGTCGCTGCCGTAGCATACGAGATATTCTGTGAAAGCATGGGTGTGCGACTGCTTTGCCATGATGTGCGGGTTCGTTATCGGCATCCATGTGCGGCGCATCATGTCGTTGGACTTGAACATGTTGCTGTCCGTCGTCATGATCGTACAGGGGACATTGCTCTTATCGGGGTACTTCGCAGTTATCGCTTCGCCTGTCTTTATAAACGAAGCAAAGCCGGCGTCGCCGCTCTCGTCGAACTTCTCTGACAGGGGCGCGTCCTCGCCAAGGATGAACTCGTTGTAATGCAGCGGGACGCCCGGGATGTCTATCCTTGTTATGTTGATCGAGTAGTACATCCCCTTTTTCATATGCACAGCGAACGGTTCGGCCAGTATGAATGTCCTCATATCAGACTTGCTTGTGCCAAGGGAGACTTCGGCCGCTCCGTGGAGCCTGGTGAAGTCAGTCGCTATGCCGCCGAAAACTGTGATGTACCTCGGGCGGTCGCAGATAACCGGTTCGGGCTGCATTTGCACCGGTTCATAGATATACGACCATAGCGTGCTGCCGCCGAAGCCACCGAAGTCCGGAGTGACGTTCAGTATGAACGAGTCGTATTTCATCTGCGGGTACGGGTTGCTTCCTTTTGGCAAGATGACGTCGCTTCCTGTCCTGACGTACTTGCTCATATACTCCTGCCGTCTTTCTTCGCTCATCGTCGTTCCTCCTGATTATAATTAAAGTTTTCTCGAAATCGCCCCGATCTCTCTGACGATGCGGGCGTTACTCTGCCGCGAGTATCTCTCTGCTGTAGCGATAGATGTGAGACGAGAGGCCTGGCGGCGCCCCAAAAGCGGACATAATGATCGGCTTTGTGCCCATGTTTGGCGCATACTTCTCTGCTAAGGCTTTGGCTGCGGCTTCCGCAGCTTCGGGGGTGGCATCCATCCCCACCCCGGCGTTGACGCCGAAGATGATCTTGTCGCCATATTTCTCATAAAGCATGTCGATGTCGTTCATGATCTGCGGGTGCCACATATCTATGTTCGCTTCAATCATGCAGGGCACGAGAGGCTCATTTTTACCGCAGCAGTGGTGCTCGAACCACAGGCCTTTGGCGTGACAAAAATCAGCCAAACGCTTGAGATAAGGCACTATCATCTCAGAGCATGTAGCTGCTGAGAAGAAGGGCGCGCGCTGGGAGCCCCAGTCGTCGTGGAACATAATCCCGTCAATGTCGAGGATTTCAGTATACTTTACGAACATTGCCTCGTAGAGGTCGCAAAGCTTTGCCATCAGCGCGTGAATGGCGTCTTTCTGGTCTTCGTCGATTATAGCCAGGGCAGCCCCTTCGAAGTCCATGAAAGATATCAGGCGCTCGAAAAGGCCATTTTGGAAGCTGGCTTTGAATGCGCGCTCCGTCTCGTTCATCTTCGCGTTCAGCGTCTTGGCGGCTGCCCAGTCCATTGCGTCGACGTCAGGGAACTTTATAATCTTCTCCCAGTCGTTTACGTCTTCCAGGACAGGCGCGCCGGGCTTGACCATGGAGCCGCCCACTTGCGGCACATAGACCCATTCGATCCCGAACATATCGACTCCGCCTTTTTCCTCATCGGAGTAGGGCGGGCCCATATCTATGACTTCCGCGCGCGCGATGTGGTCAAGGTTGACCCGGGATTCGATGTTCAGGAAGTCGGCGGATGTCGGTATCCACATGACGCTTCCGTCCCTGCGTAGAGCGGCGTTGAAGTTCTCTCTCGGCGTTATCGGCGTGTTGTACTTTGGCAACGGGTTCATCATCGCCCACGATGTCACTGACACATGCTCGCCGACGACTTCCAGTTCACTCGGGGAAAAGGGGATTTTCTTCATTTTTTGCTCCAATCCTCCGCCTGCGGCGGACGTAAATTATTTATAGTTTGAAAACCAGCGTGCTGCCTTTCAAACTTCTTTCCCACAGCTTATAGTCTGTTTGCTACGATGCTCGTTTTGCCGGGATTGGTACTAAACTGTCTGTACAGTTCATGGAACCTCAGAAACTCGCCTTGCGTATCGTAGTTTTTCTTGCTCTTTATTATAAACTCGATGATAAACGGGTCTTTCTTGCTGAAAACGAGGCTAAGCCCACTGTTAAAGCTGATATCGTTGCTTCTATTATATGACGGTTTGGCTTCCAATGCAATGGTGCCGGTGAGTTCTTGATTATTATCTATGCTCATGGTAAAATCGCAACAGATTGAGAGGTCATCCTTATGCTTGAGCTAAGTCATGATGAAAAGTTAAAACTGATGGGCACATTGAACTGGGACTATCTTGATAGCCCGGAGGATATGCTTGCCGTCATAGACGGCCGCCTTGAAAGCTCAGGAGCGTTTACGCAAGACAAGTTGTTTATCCGTTCACTCGAACGCCTTCCATGGCATTATGTTGTGGCGCTGTGGGGCGTCGAGGAGATCAAGCGGCTCTACACGCCGGAAGCTGCAGCGCGGATTTGGCCGAAAGAGAGGAGGCGGTATTTTGATTACGCCCTCGCTGTATTACGAAGAGAGCCTCTACCCCCTGCAAGATGGGGTGATGAACATTATAAGTCGATGTGGCGTCCGTTTTTATCTGACCGGTGGTACAGCGCTAAGTAGAGCTTATTACAACCACAGATACTCAGATGATCTTGACTTTTTCTTAAACGATGACGCTGACTATGCACTCCAAGTCAGGGAGGTACTTGCCGGGCTGAAGGGGAACGGTTTCCGCTGGGATACCGATAGTGGTTTTGTCAGCAGTGAGTCGTTCACAAGCCTCACGGTGTATCGCGGGCAATCCGATGTCGCGCTGAAGCTTGATTTCGTTAATGACGTATCCGCTCATTTTGGAGAACTCGTAAACACGAGCCTTTTCAGCAGAGTGGATTCGATATGCTGGATTGTTAGCAGCGTACCTCTACTACCCTGTAACATCAAAAGGTTTACATTCTTGCGATGTATTTTTCCGTTACACTCCGCTGTAGGCCGAAAAACCTCCGTCAACCGGAATAATCACACCGGTGACGAAACCCGAAGCTTCCTGACAGACCAAGTAGAAAAGCGTCCCGAGCAGCTCTTCCCGCAACCCAAAACGCCCCATCGGCGTAGCAGCCAGAATCTTCTGAGACCTCGCGGTCGCGTTGCCGTCACCGTCGAACAAAAGCGCCCTGTTTTGATCGGTCACAAAGAAACCGGGCGCGATAGCATTCACTCGAATGCCAACTTTGCTGAAATGGACAGCAAGCCATTGGGTGAAATTACTGACGCCTGCCTTCGCGGCAGAGTAAGCAGGGATCTTCGTTAGGGGAGTATATGAGTTCATTGATGAAATATTTATTATCGTGCAGTTGCTGCGCCCGATCATATCGACAGCAAATACCTGCGTAGAGAGCAAAGCTCCCATGAAGTTCAGGTTGAAAACCTGCTCAATCCCTTCCTGCTCGATGTTGAAAAACGTACGCAGATCGGCGTCCGCCTCATCACCGGGCTCGAAGTACTCCTTATCGGTGGTCGCAACAGGGCTGTTGCCGCCTGCCCCGTTGATCAGTATGTCACACTTACCGAGATCGGCAACAACCTTGTCATGTACAAGCGTCAGCGTGGCCTTATCCAAGACGTTGGCAGCATAGGCAACAGCAGTACCGCCTGCTTCGCGAATGCGAGCCGCGACGGTCTCCGCTTTCTCGAACGTACGATTAAGCAACGCGACTCTCGCCCCCGCAGCAGCCAAAGCCTCGGAAAAAATGCTGCAAAGAACGCCGCCGGCACCGGTAACGACGGCTACCTTACCTTTCAAGTTGATGTCAAACGGCAACTCCACCAAACCACCTCTTCTATTCAAGTCAACACAGGGGGACGGTTCTCTTGTGTTGTCCATAGCCCGACGGCAGGGTCGTCGATGTAGTATATCTCCTCGCCGTCCGGCAGCGTGTTAAACCCGCGCGCAGTGTTTGCGGGCGCATATCGCGCCAATGCTTCCTCATATGGCATATATGCGAAGCCGACTCCCTCGACTTCGCTTTTACTTAGGCCTCCTGCGGCGTAAATGACTTTGAATCGGCCCTCTGCGGAACCGTGGATCAGGTGTGCGGCGGCCGACAGGTTGCTCTTCAAGTCTGCCTCGCTTTCACAAAGCCGCAGTATGTTCTCCCTCCCAATGTAGCCGTACTTTCGAATAAGCTTGTCGTTTTGCGCGTCTTCGCCGAACCTGCAGACTCCGGGTGCGAGGATTATCAACGAACCTCCGCCCGCCATTGCCATCCGGGTCCTGTATATCGCCTTATTACCCAGCCATGTCGACCTGAACTCCCTTTCGTCAAGCCTGACGACGCAGGTTTTCAATGGCGCTTCCAGATAGTGCACATTATGTTTTTGGCTTAGCCGGACGGCGCGTTCGAATACTTCCCTGCCCTTCCCTGCATACAGCCCCAGAATATCGGTATCCACCCCTTCTGACACCGTAACAGTCAGAACGTATTCCAGGGGGAGCTTCGAGATGAAGCTGTCTTCAGCATAGTCGAGCGCTTTACGTACAGGCGAATGGTCTTTACCCATAACGCGCTCAAGGCCGAACACCGCGCCGAGCATATGCGAGCTGTTGATGAACCCGCTGCCTCCGCAGCCGATCGCAATGTTCTTCGTATAGTTTGCCATACCCGCGACTTCATGCGGCACTACCTGCCCGATCGACAGGATCAAGTCATAGTCCGGATTGAGCAGGTGATTTGATATCTCAACATCTATGGGCGCATTGATATGCCCTTCAGATATCTCCTTTATATAGGCAGCCGGTACTTCGCCGATTTTCGTGACGCCTTCTCGCCAGTTATGCACGAGGAACTTCTCAGCGGGGATTTTGCTCCCGAAGAATGTGACCTGCTCTTCCCTCGTCATTGGCGCGTGAGTGCCCAGCGCCGGCAAGATGTCTACATTTGCGTCGCCCAGCAGGTCGTAGTACAGCGCGGTTATCAGCCCGGCGCCGGAGTTGAGCCTTGTTATATCAGGCGGGACCAGCAGGACTTTGCCGAGTGTTTTTCCTGCCAGGGTCTTTTTCAAGACGTCTTTTATGCGTTTCGTGCTCAGCCCGCTGAGTTCGTCTTCAGCGAATATCATTGGTACCTCCACGACTGAGCAAGACAGGGGGACGGTTCTCTTGTCTTGCTACGGGGTCAAAGCGTCCTTCGGACGCTAGACAACCCCCGCCGCCCGTTGGGCGGCTTCCCCCTTCGAAATGCGTCACAAGCGACGCTATGCGAAGGGGGCATGGGCGCAAGCAAGACAGGAGAACCGTCCCCCTGTCTTGCTACCTGACTACTCTGGCGTTTCCTTCGTATATGCTCCAGACCATTGCTTCATCTGCGGGTGAGGCATAGTCTTCGAGGACTGTCGTTGCAAGCGCTCCGGAGGCCCAGGCGAACTGTGTTGCTTTTTCCGGCTCCATGCCGGACAAAATACCGTACAGCAGGCCGCCCGTGAACCCGTCGCCGCCTCCTATCCTGTCGAGCACCCGGATAGGCCTCGGCTCAATTGTCGTCCACCGGTCGTCATACAGCGTTATCGCCCCCCATAAATGCTCGCCGGCGGATACGACCTGGCGGAGAGTGTTCCCAAAGACGCTGACTCCCGGATACGCGCTTCTCACGCTGCCTATCATGTCCTTGAAAGCATCGAGCTGCGCGGCAAGGTTCCCCCCGCCCGCTCCCGGGCCTTCGATCCCCAGGCAGAGCTGGTAGTCCTCTTCGTTGCCGATTAGTATGTCGGCCATTCCCGTTATCTCGGCAAAGCTCTTGCGGAGCTCTTCTTCCCTGCCCTTCCAGAATGACGCGCGGTAGTTCAGGTCGAATGAGAGCCGCGAGCCATGCTCCTTGGCAGATCGCGCCGCACTGACGCAAAAGGCTGTCGCTTCCGGCGACAATGCAGCGACCAGTCCGGACAGGTGCAGTATTTGCGCTCCGTCTTCCCCGAATATCGCGTGAAAATCGAAATCTTCCGGGTTTAGCGCGCGGCCGACTTCCCCCGCTCTGTCATTGTGGACACGCGGCCCCCGCGCGCCGAACCCGCTGTCCGCTATATTGAACTGGTGGCGGTAGCCCCATGGTCCTCCCTGGGGCAGGTCTGGTCCTATGTAGTCTATGTTCCTTCTCCTCAGTTCACTTTTGATGAACTGAGATATTGGGCTGCCCTCTACAAAGTTAGTCAGCACCAGCCCCTTTACGCCCAGCGACGCGGATACGTTCACTGCGTTCGACTCCGCGCTGGTCGCTTGCATATAGTATGTGTTGCTTGTGTGTACGGGCGCTCCGTTCGGCGGGGTGATTCTCACGCCCATGCTCGTTGGCGCGGCGAGGCCGTACTTGCAGTCTTGTCTAAGCTTAAGCGGCACTTTATTCACGCCCTTTTTCATTTTTTATTGCACGTTTCAACTTTTAATGGTAATATAATCCTATCGGAGTTCCCGGTTTACCCGGGCGCGCCCGTGCTGAAAGGGACTGGTTATTGATGAGTACGTTCACTATTATGGTAGACTCCAACTGCGACATTCCTGATGACTTTGCGGCAGAGCATGATATCATTGTGCTGCCCATGCCGTTCGACCTGGACGGCAGGCCGTATAACTCCGGTTACTGGCAGGAGATATCCGGGAAAGAGTTCTACGACGCTCTGCGGGCTGGCCGCGTCGCGAAGACTTCGCAGATTAACATAGCGGCCTATACCGAGGTTTTTACCGACTACGCGCAGCAGGGCAAGGAGCTGCTGATTATCTTGTTGAGCAGCGGCCTTTCTTCCACATATCAAAGCGCGCTGATCGCCCTGCAGGACGTCCGGGAGGATTATCCTGATTGCGGGATTTTCGTCATAGACAGCGTCAGCGCGACGGCGGGGCTTGGCATGCTGGCTTTGCTTACCGCCATAAAACGCTCCGAAGGTTTGTCCGCTGCCGAGGCTGCGGCCTGGCTTGAAGTGAAAAAACACAGCGTTTTCGGGTTCTTTACAGTCGACGACCTGATGTACTTGCATCGCGGCGGCCGTCTGAATATTCTGACTGCAATCTCCGGCAGCGCGCTGAATATACGGCCCGTGCTGAACCTCGCTCCGGACGGGACCCTTGCGCAGAAAGAAAGGGTCCGGGGCCACAAGGCGGCGCTTTCGGCGATGGTCGATCAGATAAAGCGCAGCATTGCCCCCGGAACAAAGCTCGACACGATACTGATCAGCCACTCCGACTGCCCTGAAAGCGCGTCGCTTCTTGCGGATATTATTAAAGAGTCCGTGGATGTGCGCGATATCCGGATCGTCCTTATGGGGCCGATCATTGGCGCGCATTTGGGCCCCGGAGCAGTCACGCTTTTGTTTGAGGCGGACATGACTCGCGAGGAATACGAGAGACGATACTATTAACTCTAACTACTAACTACTAACTATCCTAGCTCGCTGATATGACTCCGTCCGTCATTTTCAGCATCACGTCCGCTTTCTGCGCGACGTCGATGTCGTGCGTCACAACGATAACGCAGTACCCCTCGTCATGCGCAAGGGTAAGGAGGAGCTCGATGACAGCTTCTCCGTTTTCTACGTCCAGGTTGCCGGTCGGCTCGTCTGCCAGGATCACTTTTGCCCCGGAGGCGAGTGAACGCGCTATCGCGACGCGCTGCTGCTCGCCGCCTGAGAGGTTGGACGGGTAGCGTTTATGTTTCTCCGCGTCGATACCGACATGCGCCAGCAGTTCTGCAGCCCTGGCTTTTGCGTCGGCTTTATCGGCTCCTGAGAGTTCCATGGGGTAGCACACATTCTCTATCGCCGTAAGGAGCGGAAAGAGCTGGAATGCTTGAAACACCATTGAGATGTCCTCTCTGCGGTAGCGGTCCAGATCCATCTCCCTCAGGTTGTTTCCGTCATAGGCGATGTCCCCCTCTGTCGGCAGGTCGAGGCCTGCCAGCATGGACAGCAGCGTTGACTTCCCGGAGCCGCTCGGGCCCATGATGGCGTACATCATCCCGGTCTCGAAGTCCCCGTTGACCTCTTTTACGGCTCTTCCCGCTGCATTGCGGTAGCTGTAGGATACGTTTTGCATGGTTAGTTGCGGCATTTTCTTTATTCCCCTTTCGCTATTGACGGCGCGTCAGCCCTGCAGGGTCGGCGCCTTCTTTATTCATCAAGTTTCAATACTGCCATGAATGCTTCCTGCGGCACATCTACGCTGCCGAGGCTGCGCATTCTTTTTTTGCCTTCTTTTTGCTTTTCGAGCAGCTTTTTCTTCCTGGTGATGTCTCCGCCGTAGCACTTCGCGAGGACGTCTTTGCGAAGCGCTTTTATCGTTTCGCGCGCGATGATTTTTCCACCGATCGACGCCTGGATCGGGACTTCGAACAGTTGCCTCGGGATGTTTTCTTTCAGTTTCTCGGTAATCTTGCGCCCCCTCGCGTAGGCCTTGTCCCTGTGGACAATGAAAGACAGCGCGTCGACGATGTCCCCGTTGAGGAGTATATCCAGGCGCACGAGGTTGGAGGGGCGGTAGTCGTGCAGCTCATAGTCGAGCGAGGCGTATCCCCTGCTGCGCGACTTGAGCGCGTCGAAGAAATCGTATATCACTTCGCCGAGCGGCAGCTCATAGCGCAGCTCAACCCTCGTGGAGTCGAGGTAGGACATTTCTTTATACTCCCCGCGCCTGTCCTGGCAGAGTTCCATTATATTCCCGACGTATTCGGGCGGGCAGATTATCGACGCTTTTATGAAAGGCTCCTCTGCTGTATCTATCAGCGAAGGGTCCGGGTAGTTCAGCGGGTTGTCGATGTATACCGTCTCATTGTCCGTCTTCGTGATTTTATATATCACGCTCGGCGCGGTCGTTATCAGTTCCAGGCCGTACTCGCGTTCCAGCCGCTCGACTATGATCTCAAGGTGCAATAGTCCAAGAAAGCCGCAGCGGAACCCAAACCCGAGCGCCGCGGATGACTCCGGCTCATAAGTCAGGGCCGCGTCGTTCAGCTTGAGTTTTTCGAGAGCTTCGCGCAGATCGGGGTACTTCGCCCCGTCGGAGGTGTAGAGCCCGGAGAAAACCATCGACTGCACTTTTTTGTACCCCGGCAACGGCTCCGAAGCGGGCGCGGCGGCGTCGGTAACTGTGTCCCCTATCGTCATGTCGCCGATATTCTTTATACTCGCCGTGAAATAGCCTACATCGCCTGTTTCGAGTATGTCGCACGGCTCCATGCCCACCGGGCGCATATGCCCGGTTTCCACGACGCGGTATTTCGCCCCTGTCGACATCAGCAGCGCGTCCATGTCGCTGCGGAGCTGCCCGTCTATTATCCGGACCAGGACGATGATTCCTTTATACGCGTCGTACTGGCTGTCAAATACCAGCGCCCTCAGCGGCGCGCCCGGGTCTCCTGCGGGTGCGGGCACTGTGTTGATAATACTCTCGAGGACGTCGTCGATGCCGGTGCCAAGCTTCGCGGATATTTCCGGAGCGTCGCTCGCGGGAATGCCGATGATATCTTCAATCTCGGCCTTGACGCGAGCCGGGTCGGCGGCAGGCAGGTCGATCTTGTTGACGACAGGCAGTATCTCGAGGTCGTGATCCAGGGCGAGGTATGTGTTGGCAAGTGTCTGCGCCTCGACCCCCTGCGCTGCGTCCACGACGAGTATCGCGCCTTCGCAGGCGGCGAGCGAGCGCGAGACTTCATAGTTGAAGTCGACGTGGCCCGGGGTGTCTATCAGGTTGAGCGTATATGTCTCGCCGCTTTGCGCTTCGTATGACAGGCCAACCGCGCGGGCTTTGATCGTTATGCCGCGTTCCCGTTCGAGCTCCATGTTATCGAGAATCTGGTCTTCCATCTCGTGCGCGTCTACCGCGCCGCAGCGTTCCAGCAGACGGTCCGCCAGCGTCGATTTCCCGTGGTCGATATGGGCGATAATCGAGAAGTTACGAATCTTGTCTTGTTGCATCTTTATCTGTATCCTTTGCCGCGCGCGCATCGCGCCTCGCGAGTTCCAAAAGCAATTGCTCGGCGAATTTTTGCGTAATGTCGCGCTGAGAGTCTGCCGGGGCTTCCGGATCGCTCAGCAGCTCGACCGCGTTATCTGCCGCAATCGCCAAGTACGCGACCGTCGCTGACGTAACGGCCGGGTCTGAGTATGCAGCGGACGCTTCGAACGCTTTTCCGGTTGCTTCGATAAGCCTCAGTATGCGCCCGTCATGCTGCATAGCGGGCGGTACTATGCCGCTCTTTATTATCGTCCGCCCGAGCAGGTAGTCCGCCGAAACGCCATAGTAATCGCATACTTTGATAATGAACTCAATCTTCGGCTCGCGCGCCCCGTTTTCGTAGTGCGACAGCAGGGCTTGCGACACGCCCAGGGCAGAGGCGGCTGTTCTTTGCCTGAGCCCTTTTTCCCGGCGCAGGGCGCTCAGGAGCTCGCTGAACTGTGTTTTCATATATATACTCCGTATCGGTAACTCCTGCCGTCATTGCGGCCTCCGGGCCGCAATCCCGCTCCCCCTACTTGCTACTTGCTAAACAGAGCTTTGATCCCTTTATACGCCATGTAGCAATCGAGTTTCGATACTATTTCGTATGGCGCGTGCATTGACAGGACAGGGACTCCGGCGTCGATCGTGGGTATGTTGCGGTTTGCCAAAAACTTCGCGACAGTGCCCCCGCCGCCCTGGTCGACCTTCCCGAGTTCGGCCATCTGCCATGTTACGCCGCTTTCCGCGAACAACGAACGCAGCATTGCAACATCTTCCGCCGTCGCGTCGCTCGAGCCCGATTTGCCCCGCGAGCCCGAGAACTTCATCACTCCCAGCCCGTAGCCGAGCTTCGCGCCGTTGAGCTTCTCGCTTACGTCCGCGAAGTTCGGGTCGAACGCGTTGCATACGTCCATCGACAGGCAGAACGAGCCCCTGTAGCAGTCGCGCAGCAGCGACCCGCCCGCGGAGCAAAGCTCTTCCACGAAGTAGTCGAACGCCGCCGACTGCATGCCTGTTATGCCTTCGGAGCCAATCTCCTCTTTATCCGACAGGACGCAAACCGCTGTCTTCTCCGGCACTTCGAGGTCGAGCAGCGCTCTGAGCGCGGCGAATGAGCAGGAGCGGTCGTCATGGCCGTAGGCGCCTATCATCGAGCGGTCGAACCCGACGTCGCTCGCGCGCATAGCCGGCACCGCTTCCACCTCTGCGGATAGGAAGTCTTCCTCAACTATGCCGTATTTCTCGTTGAGTATTTTCATAACCGTGAGCTTTACCCGGTCTTTTTCCTTTTCGGCGTCCTTGTCTGCGCCATCCGGGCGGCTGCCGATGAGTATATTGAGGTTCTCGCCTGTGAAGGCTTCCCCCAGCGTTTTTTTGTCCTGGTCTTTGCTGAGGTGCGGCAACAGGTCGGTGACCATGAAGACCGGGTCGCCTTCATCCTCGCCTATCACTATGTCCACAGACTGCCCGTCTTTTTTCACGAGCGTGCCATGCAGAGCCAGCGGGAGCGCGACCCATTGGTATTTCCTGATCCCGCCATAGTAATGCGTCTTGAAAAACGCCATGTCGCCGTCTTCGTACAGGGGTACTTGCTTAAGGTCCAGCCTCGGCGAGTCAATGTGCGTCGCTGCAATGTTCATGCCTTTCGATAGCGGAGCTTTGCCGATTACAGCCAGTATCAGCGATTTCCCGGCTGTATCCATATAGAGCTTAGTTCCGGGGGGCAGGTCCATGCCTCTCTCAAATGGCTTGAAGCCTTCTTTCTCAGCGAGCGCGATGGCTTGCGCGACGCACTCCCTTTCTGTCTTCCCTTTGTCGAGGTAGTGTTTGTACTCCTCGCAGTAAGCGTACGCGCCTTCGACCTCGTCTTCCTTTATTATGTCGTAGGTACTCTTTTTTGTGTAAAACAGTTCGTCTTTGCCCGGCATATTATCGCTCATCCTTTCTTACTCGTTTAAGCGAGTTCACTCATAAATCCCTCGAAGAACTCGCTGCATACCGATTCAAATTCTCCGGCCGTATCATATATGTTCTCCAGGATATATCCGCAATTCTCCCTGAAAAAGCTGTCCGGTTTTTGCGCGGCTATTCTCTGCTGCGCCTGCTCGCTGGTGATTCCGTCGCGCTTCATGATTCTGGCGAGCCGCTTTTCCTCCGGCGCCGTGACGCCGACGACTGCGTCGCATTTCGCGCCTCTTCCGCTCTCTATAAGTGCGATGGCGTCGATCGCGGCGAACAGGCCTCCCTGGCGTTCCCAATGGGCGAGGCGCCGCTCTATCTCTTCGCCGATGAACCTGTGGGTGATTTCGTTCAGGTCCGACAGCGCCGAGGGGTCGCTGAACACGATTTCGCCAAGTCTTTTCCTGTCTATTTCACCGGCGCGCAAAACTCCTTCGAATCTGCGCCCGAGCTGTGCTTTGAGCCCTTCGTTTTCAGCCAGCAGCTCATGGTACAGTTTGTCACAGTCTATCACAAGCGCACCCGAACGTTCAAGTACGCGCAGCGCGGATGTTTTTCCCGCGCCTGTCCCCCCTGTTATGCCGATAATGTACATAATAAAGTCCACCTTAAATGTCAACAGAGCTTTTTGCCAAGGCCGCTAGTAATTCAGCCTCCGGGATTGCGCCATGCCTCAGTATGCGCGGCGGCTGTACTGTCATATCGGCAATCGTTGACTCCACTCCCACGGAACAGGGCCCGCCGTCGATTATGCATTCGATTTTCCCGTCGAAGTATTCGAGGACATCCCGCGCGCTTGTCGGGCTTGGCAGGTCGGTCGGGTTTGCCGAGGGCGCCGCAAGCGGTACTCCCGCAAGGTTTATAAGCCTGAGCGTCTTTGCGTGGTTCGGGCATCTGACGCCGATGGTATCCCCGCCGGCAGTCACGATTGCGGGCACAAGCTTGCTTTTCGGGAGGACAAGCGACAGCGAGCCGGGCCAAAACGCTTCAGCCAGCACTCGAGCCGCGTCCGGGAACTCCGAGCAAAGCTCGCTCGCCGCTTCGACTCCGCTGACGAGGAGTATTATCGGCTTTACTGCGGGGCGGCCCTTAACTTCGTATATCCTCGCGACGGCTTGCTCGTCGAGGCCGTTCCCGGCGAGGCCGTATACTGTATCTGTAGGCACGGCGACCAGTCCGCCCCGTTTGATCACTTCGACGGCATAACTAAGGTCGTCTGATGTTATTATCGCAGTATCCATCCAAACTTTCTTCATTCGTCAGCCGTCGCCATAGGCCTCGCAGACTTCTTCGACTGCGCCTATTGCTTTGAGACGGCCTTTTTCGAGCAAAATAGCTCGCGAGCACATCTTCTTTATCGAGTTGATATTGTGCGACACGAGGAGCACGGTGACGCCGCTGTCGATCATGTCGCTGATGCGCTGCTCGCACTTCGACTGGAACTTGTAGTCGCCGACGCCGAGGATTTCGTCCACGATCAGGATGTCCGGTTTCACGCTCGTGGCAACCGCGAAGCCGAGCCGCGCGCGCATGCCTGTCGAAAAGTTCTTGACCGCCACGTCCTCAAACTCGCGCAGCTCCGCGAACTCGATGATTTCCTCGTACTTCTCGTCCATGAACTTCGGCGCGTGACCATACATCGCGCCGTTCATATATATATTGTTCCGCGCGGAAAACTCCGGGTCGAACCCCGCTCCGAGTTCCAGCAGCGGCGCGAGTTCGCCGTAGACGGACACGGAACCGATAGTCGGCCTGAAAACGCCGGCGATGATTTTCAGCAGCGTCGATTTCCCGGCGCCGTTGAGCCCCATGACCCCGAAGACTTCGCCTTTATCCACAGAAAAGCTGACGTCCCGCAAAGCCCAGAATTCTTCATAGAACAACTGCCGTTTGATTGCCTTTATGACATACTCCTTAAGGCCGACAATCTTGTCTTTGCTAAGGTTGAACATCATTGATACGTTATCGACGGAAATCGCGTGCGCGGGCATCATATCACCTCGCAGTCAGGAGCGCGCCTCCCTTGGAGGCTGCGCTAGATACTTCCCGGGAACGGTTTAGCAGTGCCCCCGCAATGACCCAGAGCATCTGGCTGCCTATCGGTACGCTGATGTTGAAGAACGCCTGTACACAGTAGCCGGCAAAGGCCGCCAGCGCTGCCATGGCGAGCGGGTCGCGCAGGGCGGCCGGTATCGCCTTTACGGCTACTGCCACGATGAACACAAGGTAGCAGAACAGCCCGATAATCCCCTGGCAGATTAGTATCTGGATGTATTCATTATGCGCCTTGTCGTACTCCTGGCCATAATACCTTTGCGCCTCCTGAGGGAAGGCGTTCAGGAAGGTGTCCGGGCCGCTCCCTATGATAGGGTTCTTCGGCAGGGCTTTGAGCGCGTTGCGCCAGATATACACTCTGTTCGTTCCCAGCTCATCGGCTATACTCCCGTGAAGCACTTCGCGTATCTCGTATATTATGCCGCCCGGGGATTCTTTCTCAGCTTCGCGCTTGCCGAGTATCTCGACCGCGGAAAACCCGGCAGCTATGATGGCTACGACCAGCAGCACGCCGGCAAGGGCTTTGCGGCGGATCACCGCGGGATCCTGCGCCGCGCTGTCGTCTGCCGCCTCAGAGCCCGTCCATGCCGCACCGGCACGGCCTGCGCGGCCTGATCGTGAGCCGCGCCCTCCGCCGCGTATTACGGTCAACGCGATCCCGGCCGCGAGCGCGGCAGCCGCGGCGACGAGGTATAGCCCCAGGCTCGAAATCGTCCTCGCGCCCAGTATGTTGACGTCATAAAGCAGCTTCTGCAGAGCGTACACCACCAGCCACGAACCGGCCAGGATAAGCGTTCTGCCAATAGTTCTCCTGTTTTGTATGATGAACGGGATCATCAGCAGCAGGGCGGCCGCTACGCCGACACGGCCGGAGTCTGCGTCGGCCAGTTCCATAAGCCAGAAGTTCAGCGCGCTTGCCGCCAGCCACACAGGCTGCCATTTCGACTTGACGCGGACGTACATGAAGCCGCACAAGAGTATCGCCACGCATACGTATGTGGATACGATGTTCGTGTTCCCGAGCGTCGAGCGAAAGAATATTTCATAGAAGTTCTCCACATGATACTCGCGCATATCATTGGGCCACAGTTTGAGGAAATCCATGCCGTAAAACTGCAAAATGCCCAGCAGCGCGACAACCACCGCGCAAATTCCAAAAAGGGCTGTATCGCGCGTTTTCGGTTTGTACCAGCGGGATATGATAAAGTACGCGACGACATAGAGCATCTGAGTCAGAGCGCCGTCGTAGCGTCCTTCGGGTTCCGGTATGCCGATCCAGACGTTCGTCTCTTTCCTGTACGGGGAGAATAGCGCGGAGATCAGCGTCACGAGCGCAAAGCCGAGTACTGCCCAGTCCGCCAGCGCCATAGGTTCCTGTGGCAGCAGGGAAGGGGTCCTCGTCAGGCGGTAGAGCCAAACAATTATCGCCAGCAGGGCGGCGAATGCCATGCACACGACGAAGAACACGAACTTTTGTTTCGTCAGGCCGATGTAGCGCTGGGGGGTCAGGAACAGCGGCTGAACGCACATGAGCATAATGAATACAAAGGCGGCGATGCGGTTCTGCCAGGGTTCGGCTTTCGCGTACATCGCGTTCTTTCTGCGTTCAGAGTATGACTCGCTTCTTTTTGCCATGTTGCTTATTAATCCTTCAATCCTTTTTCATCGCGGTCGTTTCGCCTTCTTCTATTCCTTCAGTGTTAGAGGAGATAAAGAGAACCTTTACAGTCTGCAGGAGCAGCTTTACGTCCTGCCATATCGAGAAAGTCTCAATGTACATTATATCCAGCAGGAGTTTTTCTTCCGGCGCCGTGTTGTACCTGCCATAAATCTGCGCAAGGCCGGTGATGCCTGCCTTTACTTTCGTCCTGAATGAGAAGCTGGGATATTTTTCCTCATACTGCCCGGCGATCTCCGGGCGTTCCGGCCTCGGGCCGACGAGCGACATCGCGCCCGACAGGACATTGAAGAGCTGCGGCAGTTCGTCTATCCTCGTGCGCCTTATCAGCCTGCCGACCGGCGTTATCCTGGCGTCGCCTTTGGCTGTAAGGCGTGGCACGCCGTCGTCCTCCGAGTCGGGCCGCATGCTGCGAAACTTGTAAATCGTGAATCTCCTGCCGCCTTTCGTCAACCTGACCTGTTTGTATATCGCCGGGTGGCGGTCGCTTAGGCGGATGGCTGCCAGGGTGATGAGCATCAGCCAGCTCGTCAGGATGATCCCGAGCAGGGACAGCACGATGTCAAGCAGCCTCTTGGCGAACAGGGAGACAGGTTCTGCTATCGCTGCCTTGGGCAGGAACATAGGCGTGTTTGAAATCCAGGATACACCTGCGGTGTTCAGCAGAACGCCTGAAAACGTCGGAAGAATGTATGCCCTTTTGTCCTTGAGGAAGCAGTATTCCAGAAGAGCGCCGCGTTGTCGCTCGTCTACATCCAGGAAGAACACCGAGTCGGAGCTGTCAATGCTCTCCTTCAGGCTCTGCATGGGTTCATCCTGCTTGAGTATGCTTCCGATCTTGAACTTCTTGCGGTGCTGCAGGATTATGGCGCTGTACTCACGGGCTTTTTTTTCGTCTCCGGATATTATCAGCGCTTCCTGCGCGGGGTTCAGGCGGTAGTACAGCCTGTCAATGAGGCAAGCAAGGGGGATTACAAGCGCAAGCTGCGCAAGCAGCACGATGAGGAAGCCTTTCACCGGCAGCATTGCGCTTTCCAGCAGGCTGAGCTGCAGGTACTCAAGGCCGTTGGTGATTATGAGGCATAATATCCATGAGGGTATTATCTCTCGCAAGTCGAGGCTGCCAAATCGGAATCCATGGTAGATCGTGCTTGTGAAGAAGAGGTTTGCGGTATACAGGAGGAGGACGATATAGTTGCCCCAATAGTAGAACAGCGTCTCCTCATAGAAGATTTTCTGGCCCACGAAAAACGCGCCGAGTACTACAATGAAGAGCATTGTTTTTGCAAAGAAGAGCCCTGTGGCGCCGCGATTTTTCATGGCCGGTCCGTCCCCCCGGGTTTACATTACCGAGCCCGCCGATACCAGTTCGATGTCGGCGGACTCGTATCTGGTGTTGCGCAGATGCTACATCATCTCCACTTTGTCGTGCGTCACTACCGCGTATATCGGCTTTGCCGGCGGCGGAGGCGCTTCGCCTATGGCAATGGCGGAAGTAAGTATCTTGCCTGCTTCTTCGAGTTTCGCCTGCGAGGAGGTGTGGAGCTGCGCAAGCGGCTCCCCGGCGTCCACGCGGTCTCCCGTCTTCTTAAGCAACAGGATCCCCGCGCTGTAGTCTATGCTGTCCTCTTTCCTCGCCCTTCCGGCCCCGAGCGCCAGCGACGCCATTCCGCACAGCTCGGCGTCCATGTGGGTGATGTACCCGCCGGCTGCGGCCGTATACAGAGATTGCACTTCGGCCTTGGTGAAGCCATCGCGCAGGACAGACTCGTCGCCTCCCTGCGCGCGGCACATGTCCAGGAGTTTTCCATATGCGCTCCCGCTGCTTATGGCGTTTCGCGCAAGGGTCTTGCACTTAGCGGCGTCCTCAGCCGCCCCCGCGAGCAGCAGCATATATGACGCGAGCTCTATGCAGACGCCTTCCAAATCCGCCGGGCCGTTCCCGCGCAGCGTGTCGACAACCTCCTGCACTTCGAGCGCGTTGCCAATCGCGCTGCCGAGCGGCGTGTCCATGTCTGTTATGAGCGCCATTACGCGGCGGCCTGAACGCACCCCGATCGAAACCATCGCCTTCGCAAGCTCGATAGAGCCTTCAAGGGTCTTCATAAAAGCGCCGCTGCCGGTTTTTACGTCCAGAAGGATCGCGTCCGAGCCGGCTGCGAGTTTTTTACTCATAATCGACGAGGCTATCAGCGGCACCGAGTCAATTGTGGCCGTGACGTCGCGCAGGGCGTATAGTTTTTTATCCGCAGGTGCAATGTCGCCGGACTGTCCGATTATCGCGATTCCGGTCTCGCGGACGATTGCCTTGAAACTCTCAGGGTCGATCTCCGTGCGAAGCCCCGGTATCGACTCGAGTTTGTCTATCGTCCCGCCGGTATGCCCGAGGCCGCGCCCGCTCATTTTCGCGACCGGCACGCCGCATGAGGCGGTTATCGGCCCGATGATCAGGCTTGTTTTATCGCCGACTCCGCCCGTGCTGTGCTTGTCGACTTTCACTCCGGGTATCGAAGAGAGATCCGCGACGTCGCCGGAGTGCAGCATGGCGTCTGTCAGCGCCGCCGTCTCTTCGGCGTCCATGCCTTGCAGGCATATCGCCATGAGCAGCGCGGAGGCTTGATAGTCAGGGATTTCAGCCTTTGTGAAGCCCTCAACGAAGAAACGGATTTCCTCGCCGGTAAGCGCACGGCCTTGTTTTTTATTCGCGATCACATCGTACATCCGCATTGCGCTACCTGCTCCCCTTGTCGTACGGGACGCCGGACGCTTTTGGCGCCATCGAGTTCCTCGATGTGAAGGCGAGGACTATAAGCGTGGCGATATACGGGATCATTTTATAGATCGCGCTCGCGATCGGCAGGCTGTTCAGGAACGAGATGCTTGTGTATGTAACGGAGATGGTCTTCATCAGCCCGAAGAAAAAGGCCGCGAGTAGGACGCGCCCCGGCTTCCACTGCCCGAAAATCAGGACAGCAAGGGCAAGGAACCCGTATCCCGCGACCGTCGCGTCGAACGTGGTCGCTGTCGGTATTACGAAAACGACCCCGCCGATGCCGCCCAGCGCGCCGGAAATCAGCACTCCGATGTATCGCATCTTGTAAACGTTGATGCCGACCGAGTCCGCGGCCTGGGGATGTTCGCCGCAGGATCTCAGCCTCAGCCCGAAAGGCGTCTTGTACAGCACGATCCAGGCGACCGCAAGTATAAGGAAGCCCAGGTACGTTGTGATGAAGGTCTTCTGGAACAGGAACTCCCCTATTATTGGTATGTCGCCCAACCCCGGAATCTTCTCGATCCAGAAAATGTTGTTAAACGGGATCTGCTGCACCGAGCGGATCATGCGCGCGACATACACCGCAAACGCCGGGGCGAACATGTTTATCGCTGTGCCGCTGATGACTTGGTTGGCCTTCATATGTATGGAGGCGTAGCCGTGGGGCAGAGCTATGATAGCTCCGAACACAGCCGCTATGATGAGCGCCACAATCAGCAGGAGCTGGCCTGACAGGGAGTCCCCGCCCGCGTTTTGAACAAGATAGATGAACAAAACGCCTGTGAACGCGCCCATAATCATAATCCCTTCCAGCGCGATGTTCACGACGCCGCTCCGCTCCGAGAACATCCCTCCGAGGGCTACGATAAGCAGCGGTATGGAAAAGAACATCATCTGCTGCACGAGGAATACCAGAGTATTATAATCCATCAGCCGTCACCTCCATCTCCATCTTCCTTGTTCGCGTCGCCTGTACCGTCTTTCTCCTGGAAGAATACTTTGATGACTCCCTTGAGGAGCAGGGCGAGCGCTGAGAAGTAGATGATTATCGAGACGATTATTTCGATTATCTCAGGGGCGAAATTGAGCCTTTGCAGCAGGAAGCCGCTTTGCGTGAGATAGGCCACCAGAATGCCGGAGAAGAGTATGCCTATCGGGTTGTACAAGCCCAGCAACGCGACAGGTATTCCCTGGAATCCTTCTCCCGCGAGGACTTCGACGACCGCTATCCCTCTGCCGGCGCCCGCCAGCGCCAAGAGCGCTCCGCCAAGGCCGGACAGGGCGCCCGCTATTACCATTGAGAGTATAACGCCCCTGTTCTCGTTGATACCGGCGTAGCGTGCCGCTTCGCGGTTGAAGCCGCAGGATTTAAGCTCATAGCCGAATTTCGTCTTTTCGAGTATTATATACATGAGTATACACGCTATTATCGCTATCAGGATGCCGCTCCCCACGCTTGAAGGCCGCACGCTGCCTTGCTCCGTCGCCGTCGAGAAGAGGCTGTTGAGCCCCAGCGACGGGAGGTTCGCGCCCGTTGGGACTCTCATCGTCATGTTCTTAAGCTGGTCGTAAATACCTGTTACTTTGATAAGGTGGTTTACAAGGTACATGCCGATGTAGTTCATCATAATGCACGCGATGACTTCGTGGACGTTCCGCAATGCCTTGAGTATCCCGGGGATAAAGCCCCAGATCGCGCCCGCGAGCACGCCCGCGAGGAGCGCGGCGAGGCATTGCAGGGGGTTAGGCAGGAACGAGCACTTGATTGCGACGAGTATCGAGGCGTACATGCCGCATGTGAACTGGCCGGAAGCCCCGATGTTGAATAGGCCCGTCTTGCCGGCGAAGCCGACTGAGAGGCCGGTCATGATTATCGGCGTCGCGTAGTAGAGCACCTGCCCCAGGTTGAACATATCCGAAAATCCGCCGGTAAGTATGGTTTTGAACCCTCCGAGAGCCTGGCTCGCGTTCGATACCAGAAGTATGATGAATCCCGCGACGAGGCCCGCGACAATCGCGAGTATCGAAGACAGGGCATTCATCGAGCCTACTGAAATTATAAGCTTTCGCGTTTTCTTCATACTTCCGGCCCCTCTTTCCCGACGCCTGCCCCGACGTTGCTCTTCGAGCCTGACATATACAGGCCCAGCTCCTGAAGCGTCGCCTCTTTCGGCGATACGTCAGCGACGATCCGGCCTTCGTATATCACAAGTATGCGGTCGCTCACGTTCATAACCTCGTCGAGTTCGAGCGATACCAGAAGCACGCCCGCTCCGCCTGTGCGCTGGGCCACGAGCTGTTTGTGGATATACTCGATCGCCCCGACGTCGAGGCCGCGCGTCGGCTGTACCGCCACCAGCAGCTTAGGGCTGCGGTCAATCTCGCGCGCGACGATCGCCTTTTGCTGATTGCCGCCGGACATGCTGCGCGTAGGAGTACGGCCGCCCTGCCCGCTGCGGATGTCGAAGCGCTTGATTAGTTCATCGGCGTAGCTGTATATCTCGCCGTAGCGCAAGAATCCATGGCTTTGGAAACGCGGAGTAAAGTATGTCTGAAGAACCAGATTGTATGCGAGGTTGTAGTCGAGGACCAGCCCGTGGCGGTGTCTGTCCTCGGGGATGTGCGCCATGCCCGCGTTGCTGCGGCGGCGGACTGTGGCGTGAGAAATGTCTTCTTCCGAGAGTTTGATGCTGCCTTCATCTGCCGGCCTGATGCCCGTCAGCGCGTATACGAGTTCGCTTTGGCCGTTCCCGTCGATGCCCGCGATGCAGACTATCTCGCCTGCCCGGACCTCGAAGGTAACGTCGTTTACGACCGATTTGCCGGTCGCCTTGTTGCGCACCGTCAGGCCTTTTACGGCCAGAACGACTTCCGCCGGTACCGCATCTTCTTTTTCAACGACAAGACTGACTTTGCGCCCGACCATCATCTCCGACAACTGCTCAACGTCCGTGGACGCTACATCGACAGTGCCGATGTAGCGCCCTTTCCTCAATACGGTGCAACGGTCAGCCACACGCTTGATCTCCGCAAGCTTATGCGTGATGAAGAGTATGGACTTACCTTCCGCGACCAGGCCTTTCATGATGCTCATCAGCTCGTCGATCTCCTGTGGCGTAAGTACGGCTGTCGGCTCGTCGAAGATGAGGATCTCGTTGTCGCGGTAGAGCATTTTCAGTATTTCCACGCGTTGCTGCATACCGACGGTGATGTCTGAGATGAGCGAGTCCGGGTTTATTGACAGCCCGTACTGCTCCGAAAGATTCAGCACGCGCGTGCGGGCGTCGTCCATGCTGAGGAAGCCGTGCTTTGTCGACTCTACGCCAAGGACGATGTTTTCAAGCACCGTGAAGTTCTGGACCAGCTTGAAGTGCTGGTGCACCATTCCGATGCCGAGCCGCGTTGCGTCGTTCGGGCCGTTCACGCTCACTGCCTCGCCGTTTTTGAAGATCTCGCCTTCATCCGGCTGGTAGAGCCCGAACAGTATGCTCATCAGAGTGGATTTGCCGGCGCCGTTTTCACCGAGTAGCGCATGGATCTCGCCGCGCAGCAAATCGAGGTTTATCTTGTCGTTGGCGATGATTCCGGGGAAGGTTTTTGTAATGCCTCGCATTTCGATTACAGCTTCCATATGCGGCATACTCCCCTGTTAAATTGTGTTTTCGGCGTCTGTTCAGGTACCCACTACCTCCGGGGGGTACCTGAACAGTTACTTTTTTCGCCTTTTATCCGTCGTTAGCGACTAGTTGAGGTAGTTGACGACGACTGCTTTTGTGCCGAGCTGATCCGGCTCGATGCTGATATCGTCGTTGACCTTGACAGCGCCGCTGACGAGCTTCGCGTAGACGGCGTCGTAATCGGCTTTGCTGAACTTCTCAAACTTCGAGGTGTCCATGGGCAGGCCAACGCCGAGGTTGTCGGCAGAGAACCGCAGTTCCTCGCCGCCGTGGAATTTACCTGCGTAGAAGTCGGTCAGGCAGTCGTACACAGACTTCGTCAGGAGCTTCATCGCGCTGGTGATGACTGTATCGGACTCGGAGGACTGGTCGCCGTCAACGCCGATGACTTTGTTGCCTGAGTTCTCCGCAGCCGGGAAAATCGAGAAGCAGATGCCGCCGCCGCAGGAGAATATTACTTCGACGCCGTCGTTGTACCATGCCGCTGCCCTTGTCTGGATCTCAGGGGCCGGCGCGAAGGTGTCCGTATAGAAATAGTTGAGCGGTATCGAGCCGTCTGCGAGCCCAAGCTCTTTCGCAGCGAGCTCAGCGCCCTGGACAAATCCATGGCCGAAGCGGATGACGGCGGGAACAGCCATGCCGCCCATGAAGCCGAGGCTGCGGTAGCCGTCCATTACTGCTGCGTAGCCTGCGAGGAAGCCCGACTGCTCCTCCGCGTAGAACACCGCGACAGTATTGTTGCCGACTTTTGCGTTCGGGGCGCCGCCGGACCAGTCGCCGTCATTGGGCGAGCCATCCAGGAGTATGAACTTTGTATCGGGGTAGATGTCCTGCGCCTCGTATACCGGGGTCTCAAACAGGAAGCCGGGGGTTACAATAACTTTCGCGCCGCCTTGCACCGCGAGGTCAATCGCGTTGAGGTAGGCGTCGTCGCCCTGGGCGGCCGGCTGGTAGTACTTGTGCGTGATGCCGAACTCCAGCGCGTACTGCACGAGGCCTTCCCATGCGCCCTGGTTGAACGACCTGTCGTCAATGGTGCCGAGGTCTGTGATTAGCGCGAGTTCGAATCCGTCCTGCGCCGTTTGAGATGTGCTTGGCGGAGTCTCTGACGTGGTTGCCGACGCGCTTGCCGACGCGCTTTCTGACGGGCTGGCCGATGTGCTGGCCGACGATGAGGCGCTGGGGCTTGATGTGGTTGGTTCTTTCGAGTCGCACGCCGCGAGAGCGAAGACCATTACGGCTGCTAACGCGAGAGCCAGGATTTTGCTGATTTTCATTTCTTTTTCCTCCAGTTTGATATAATTTCGTTTTCAGGGGTACTGCTTAGTAGCCTTTTCCGGCTCCTTCGGTAAGAATCGCTATGGCGGAACTGGTGCCGAGACGGCTGCACCCGGCTTCGATATATGCTTGCATATCTTCCCTGGTGCGTATCCCCCCGGACGCTTTTATCTTCACGCCCGGGCCAATGTTTGCCTTGAAGAGCAGCACGTCTTCCATGGTCGCGCCGCCGGTTCCGAAGCCGGTAGACGTCTTGATGTAGTCCGCCCCGGCGTCCGTGACCGCCCGGCATAACGCGACTTTCTCGGGCTCTTCGAGGTAGCATGTCTCGACTATGACTTTAAGTATACGATTTCCGGCAATCTTTTTCAAGTCTGAAATCTCGTTTTTTATTTGTTCATACGCGCCATTTTTCACATCGGTGATGTTTACGACCATGTCGAGTTCGTCGGCTCCGTCTTCCAGGGCTGTCCGAGCTGCGGTGATTTTCGTCGCGGCGGCGTCATATCCGAGCGGGAAGCCTATGACTGTGCATATGTTCAGGTCGGGGTATGCCGCCCGGATGCGGCTAATGTAATATGGCGGCACGCACACGGATGCTGTTTTGTACCTGATGGCTTCGTCGCACAGCACCGAGATTTCTTCCCATGTGGCGGTGGCTTTGAGCAGCGTGTGGTCAACGTGGCCGAGAATGTAGGCGTCTTCCATAGCATAATCCTTTCCGTTACTAACTATTGGGTTGTGGGTGCAGCCCACCTTAGTATATCACACAATCGGCGAGTCGGCAATCAATCTTGAAAAAGATTGTCCGCTCCGTAGTTATATGGTATACTTGCTGCATAGAGAGGTTTGAAAACATGAGAGCAGTATCCGGCCGGGCGCGGTTTCGCAGCGGGAAAATATCCGCGCGAGTCCGCACAACAAATGTACTCCTTCTTGTCCTGGCGCTCGCGCTTGTGACGGTCACCGCGACCATCATCAGCAGGGGCGTCGCAGTCAGGGCTTCGGAGGACCTTGCCCTTTTCTACTCCGCAGACACCGTCGACGCATTCAATCTGTACATGAGCCGCGACCTCGCGCTCCTGCAGAAGGTCGCGCGTACGCGCGCCTTGACGGACTGGTTCGCGGACGAAGGCGACGAGGGCAAGAAGCTCGCCGCATACAACGAGATGATCGACTATATCGACCTCATGCGAGGGTCTATGCTCTATTTCGTCATTGACGGCTCGAAGCACGAGTACGCGCTCGACGCCGCGACGCCTTACAACGAAGTCGCGCCTCTTGATCGGATCAACCCGGATGATTCGTATAACGACTGGTACTACGATCTCGTATCAATCGACGCCCCCTTTGCATATAACATCGACATAGACAAACTCTCGGGCGAATGGCAAATCTGGGTAAACCACGAAGTCGTCCGCGACGGCAAGCTCCTGGGCGTAATATGCTCGGGGCTCACGATTGACGATATGCTCGAGGCAATGTTTGCCAGGTATGAAACCGGTGACGTGAAAGGCTTCGTCATAGACAGAACCGGCTCGATCGTGCTGGGCAGCGATTTTGGCATCAACGACTTCGACGGGGAGAGGAACATCGGCTCGGAGAGCAAGGATCCCTCGTTCAACAGCTTCATAGGCGAGTATCTCGCAAACAGCCCGGAGCACTTCCCTACCGGCAAGCAACCTGAAATCGTCACATTGAGCAAAGGCCCGTACAGCTACGCATCCATCGTGCCGATTGCGCATTCATCATGGATAGTAGTGACGTTCTTTAACAGCAGCTCGCTGTTCAGCGCCTCGACTCTTGTGCCGCTCGTGCTCGCATTCATCGCGATATATCTCTTCTATACGCTCGCCGCTTCCGCTACGACCAGCCGCCTCGTGCTCAGCCCGCTGGATAAGCTAACGGACAGCGTATCGAAAACCGGCGACGACGAAGCCGGAGCCGATATATACGGCAGCGGCCGCGCCGACGAGATAGGGGACCTCGCCAGGACGATCAGCGGCGCCTGGGAACGCCTGCAGGAAGCGCGCGACAGGGCGCGGCTCATTTTAGACGCGACGCCGCTCGGTTGCACACTGATAGATGCGCAATACAACTGCATCGACTGCAACGAAGAGGCTATAAAACTCTTCAGGGCAAAAGACAAGCAGGATTATCTCGACAGATTCTTCGATTTCGCGCCGGAGTACCAGCCCGACGGCAGCCTGTCCTCGGAGATGGCCAGGGTATACATTGCGGAAGCATTTGAAAAAGGGCGCCGGGACACCGGGTGGACTCATATGCTGTCCGACGGCACGATCATTCCTGCCGAAGTCACGCTGGTACGGCTCGGATACGGAGGCGGCTACGTTGTGGCGGGCTTCACCCGCGACCTTCGCGAGCATCAGCAGATGATAAAAGACATCGAGCAGCGCGACGTGCTCCTCAACTCCGTCAACCATGCCCTGACGCTGCTCCTGCAGGCTGACGTCGACGAGTTCGAAAACGCCCTGCTGACCAGCATGGGGATTATGGCGGAAGCTGTCGGCGCCGACCGCGTCCGGCTTTGGGAAAACCATTATGAAGATGGCAAGCTGTACTGCACGCAGCTTTACGAATGGTCTGAGGGCGTCGAGCCTTCGCAGGGGAAGGACATCACGATAAAGGCGCCATACGAAGAGGATCTCCCCGGTTGGGAAGAACGCCTGTCGCGCGGGGAATGCATCAACAGCCTCGTCCGCGATATGTCCGAGAAGGAACAGGCAAGGCTTGCCCCGCAAGGCATCCTTTCAATATTGATTGTACCGGTTTTCCTGCGAGGGGAGTTCTGGGGTTTCGTCGGTTTTAACGATTGCCGGAAAGAGCATCTGTACACAGCGAACGAGGAGTCAATCCTGCGCTCTGCAAGCCTCCTGATCACCAACGCCCTGCTCCGCAACGAGATGACGCAGGAGCTCGGCATAGCTTTGGAGGAGGCGAAGGCGGCGAGCAACGCCAAGGGCAGATTCCTTTCCAACATGAGCCACGAGATAAGGACCCCGATAAACGCGATCGTCGGCATGACGACGATTGGCAAAGCCGCTCCGAATGCCGAAAAGAAGGACTACGCTTTCGAGAAAATCGAAGTTGCATCTTCGCATCTGCTGGGCGTCATCAACGATGTTCTGGATATGTCGAAGATCGAAGCCGATAAGTTTGAGCTGTCCAATGTGGAGTTCGAGTTTGAACGTATGCTGCAAAAGGTCGTCAACGTCGTGGTTTTCCGTGTAAACGAGAAGAATCAGAAGCTTTCAGTAAAACTCGATCCGAAAGTCCCTCCGCGCCTGATCGGCGACGACCAGAGGCTTGCACAGGTTATTACGAACCTGCTGTCAAACGCTGTGAAGTTCACCCCGGACGGCGGCGCGATAACGCTCCAAATCGAGAACGCAGGCGAAGCCGACGGGAAATGCATCGTCAAAGTCGACGTCGCGGATAACGGCGTCGGGATCAGCCACGAGCAGCTCACCCGCCTGTTCACCTCGTTCGAGCAGGCGGAAAGCAGCACGTCGCGCAAGTTCGGCGGCACCGGCCTCGGCCTTGCTATTTCCAAGCAGATCGTCGAACTTATGGATGGGACGATTACTGTCGAGTCGGATATCGGCAAAGGTTCCGTCTTCTCTTTCACAGTCAAGATGGAGCGCGCCCCCGACGAGCCCGGCGAACTCCTTCCTCCGAACCTGAAAGACCTGAACGTCCTCGTCGTGGACGACGAGCAGGATACTCTCGACTACTTTATGATGCTCGCGGATCGCATGGGTATCGCCTGCAGCGCCGCCTCCGACGCCGATACTGCCCTGAAGATGCTGTCATCCGGGGTGAAATACGATATTTGCTTTACAGACTGGAAGATGCCCGGCGTGGATGGCATCGAGCTCACGCGCAGGATCAGGGCTGCAGGGGAACAGGAGCCTGTCATTATAATGATATCCGCTTACGACTGGCTTGCAATAGAGCAGGAAGCCAAGGACGCGGGCGTAGACGATTTTCTATCCAAGCCGCTCTTCCCTTCTGATATCGCGGATACAATCAACAGGCATTTGGGCTTTATTTCGACGATCAAGCAAGAGAGCGCCAAGGCGGCGGATAAGCCTGTGTTCCCGGGGCGCCGCATATTGCTCGCCGAGGATGTGGAAATCAACAGGGAGATCGTTCTTGCGTTGCTGGAACCGACGCAGATCGTGATCGACTGCGCCACCAACGGCTTGGAGGCTGTCAAACTTTTCAGCGACTCTCCCGATGTTTACGACATGATTTTCATGGATATTCAGATGCCGGAGATGGATGGCCTTACAGCTACGGAGACGATCCGCGCGCTTGGCACTGCGAAGGCGTCCCGTATACCTATCATCGCGATGACCGCCAATGTTTTCCGCGAGGATGTGGAGATGTGCCTCGCGGCAGGCATGAACGATCATATCGGCAAGCCGATCGACTTTAATGAGATGATGGAAAAACTGGGTAGATACATTGGGAGTTAGATAGTTACGAGTTACGAGTTTCGAGTTACGAGTTACGAGTTACGAGTTATGGGAGTTCAATGATTATGAGGATTGATTCTGTAAACAATTATGTGCCTGCCGTTTACCAGCCGGGGGTCGGCGGGGTCGGGCAGGGTGCGGTCGCGGGGGCTGCTGCGCCTGCTGCGGCCGGGGACGATGCGAGGCCGGCGGCAGGGGGCAATATCCCGCGCACTTCCCCTGCGGCGCCGACCGCCGGGGCGCGCGTTGGGGCTGAGATTTTCACTGCTCCCGACGTCGATTACAAAGTTGAAATAACCGCGCCAAAGACTTCTGCACCGGAGATGCTCCTATGGCAGGGATTCCCGAATACTGACCCTGTCTGGGGGCCGGCATACATACTCGACGTTTCGCCTGAGGCGTTCGACGCTCACGCTGCGGGTCCTGCGGCGGGTGCGGGAGGCACTGTTCCGGGTGGAGCAGCCGACTGGGGGGGCAGCGGCGGAGTCGACTGGGGAATCAACGGCAGCACTATTCCGGGCGATGCCATTCCCGGCGGCGGAGCCTCGGGTTGGGACGTTGGCGGCGGAGCCTCGGGTTGGGACGCTGGCGGCGGAACAGTCGCGCCGCCTGTCGCGCCGGGTCTCGGACTGCCTCCGCTTCCGGGTTCTTCGGGCACACCGGACGCACAGTCCGGCGGCCTACCCGCTCCTGATATCAGCATGAAGGCGAGCGGCGCGTCGCCGGTCGAAGGGGCGGGCGAGTGCGCAACCTGCGCCAGCCGCAAGTATGTGGATAGGTCAAACGATGGCTCGGTTAGCTTTCAGGCGCCCACGCACATAAGCCCGAACCGCGCTGCGGCAGCCGTCGCTGCTCACGAGGGCGAGCATGTCAGCCACGAGCAGGCTAAGGCGCAAAGAGATGACCGCAAAGTCGTGAGCCAGACTGTGAGGATGCATTCCTCAGTCTGCCCTGAGTGCGGCAAGGTCTACATATCAGGCGGCGAAACGAGGACGGTCACAGTCGGCAAGAGCAAGCAGGGCGCGGAGTCAGATAAGTATGGCGACAAGCCTGACAGCGCTGCCTGAGAATCAGCATCTTAAACAAAATGGCGGCAGGTGATAAGCACACCTGCCGCCGCTTAGCTGCGGTCTAACTGCTCAGGTACCTGAACAGACACGCTGTTGTTAAATCACTTCCCAACCGCAGGCTCAAAATAGCTCTGCGGAGGCGAATCCGGCCCGCCAATACGGAAGACCTCGCCTGTCTCCTTGCGCTTAAAGAAAATCCTCTGGTTGATGGGGAAGTGCATCTTGATAGCATCGTGGGCGCAAGACTCGATGCAACAGCCGCAGAACCAGCACTCGTCGGGATAAATGACGATGGGCGGCTTGCCCTTTTCAGGGTTCGGCATGATAGTCTGAACGCGGCAGTGCTTAGCGCAGTTATTGCAGCCGACGCATTTTTCAGGATCTATCGACACCGCCTCGTTCGGCGCGATCGGGTTAGGCACCAGATAAGCTTCATTCATGGCTGCTTTACCTCCTTTTCATTGGCTCTGCAGTTTTCGTAGTTTTCGAGGTACGTCGGAGCATAGGGAGGTTTGAGCCACCATTCGGCTTCCTTGTATGTGTTGATCAGCTCCCCGTCGATCAGCTTTGTGTACCTGTGCATGTCCTGCCCCGCGCCTTCGTCCTCCGCTTTGAAGTTCGCCAGGCACAGGTAGAGGTACACTTCCGCAGTCGTCACCCTGCTCTCGCACTCAAGCACCCTGACGAGCTCGTGCGGGTTCCTCGCGTAGGTCATCTGCATTTCATGGCGTTTGATGCTGTCGAGCCACATGAGGCCGTGCTCGGCGAGCACGCGGGTCCTTATCTCGCCGCAGTCCTGCTGCATGACGCGGGTCATTCCCATCCAAAGCTCTTTCCAACTCACGCAGCCGCTACGCTCGTTCATCCTTTTGACGGGCGCGTAGACGCGCTCTTTTTCCGCAGCTATCTGAGCTTCGCTGACGCTGCCTTGCTGCGTCTTCATGGCGTATTCGGCCGCTCTGTTTCCGGAGTACGCTCCCGCCGTGCCGCAGCCCGCGCCTCCTTGCCCTGCTTCGGAACCTGCGGCGAACAGGCCTTCGACGTTCGTCATCTGATTCCAGTCCACGGCGACGCCTCTGAGCGTGTCGGCTTTCCAGAACTTGACGGCGTTCGGCTCGCCCTGGAACCAGTCTTTCCTGTGGTTGCCGTAGATCTCCGGGTTCATGACGGGGCATTGGAGCATATCTTTTTCCGGGTTGAACCCCGCTTTGTTGAAATAATCGTAGATTGAAACGCGGGTCTTGCCTTCATTGCCGATCATAAGCCCCCATATGGCACGGCGCTCATAGTCGGACATCGACGAAAGATCCGCCCACAGCGGCAGTTCAATCTCGCCGCTTCTTATCTTTTCAGGGTCAATAAGCGGCGTCGGGCGCATCATACCCATCGGCCCCTTGGTTCGCTCTTCCATGGTGGAGATTGGCTTGTCGTTCATATCCACCCATGGCAGTTCATTGCCTTTGTTATCGACCAGCGTACACGGATGCCAGGTGTTATCCGGGTTCCCGATGCCGTACCATGGCCATCCGAATGGGCCCGTGTAGAGCGCCTGGCCGAACTGCTCCTCGCTCATGAAGTTCGCGCCGGCTTTCCAGGCCATCGCGACTCCGTCGCCGGTGCATCTCGGGTCGTTGCGGTAGCCATTGCCGAACATCTCGGAGTTAAATGTCCATGTGCTTGTCCCTTGCATGGATACGCCTGCCGTTGACAGAATAACGCTCTTCGCCCTGAAGACGTAGAACTCGCCTGTCTCTTCGTTGATTCCGGTAGCGCCAACGACGCGTGCGCCCTGCTTGCCATCCTCGGTCAGGAGGCTTGTAATCATGATGCGCTCGTAGAGGGTGGCGGTCTTCTCTTTTTCCAGGCCTTCTTTCATGTACTTCTTGATATACGCGCCGCCGCGCAGCCTTATCGTTGTTTTCGCTTCGTAATCGTAGGCGTACATGATCTTCGTCTCGTCGTCGCGGAACGGCGCTCCGGCGAATTCGTCTTCTTCGTCTCTGAATCTCAGGCCCAGCCTCTCCAGTTCAAGTAGATTGTCCCATGAACCTTTCATCTGGATATATGACCTGAAATCGGGTCCCATAATCCTGCCTCCGCTGAACGACGAGTCCGGCCTCCTGCTGACAGCCTCCTCGGGCGTTGTGCTTGCCGATGGGTTCGAGATGCAGCCACCGTAATGGTCGAGGCCGGCGCCGCCGCATCCGCTGATGTCGATGGGCGCTTTGTCGACGACCGCAACTGTGACTCCTCTCCTGGCGGCCATAAGCCCCGCCATGGAGCCTGCCACGCCGGCGCCGATAATCAGGACGTCCGTGTCGATCCTGTTCTCTACGTCGTACTTGACCGGGTACGGCCACTGTGGCGGTGCGCTGCCGTAATTGAGTTCACTTGACAATGAGTACTCCTCCTTGTATTGATGTTGTTGTCTCGTCCGCCAGGACGGTGCGAACGATCCACTATCGGATCCGTTCGGTCAAACAGCATTCTATCACAACAGTGGCTTACAGGCAATATAGTGGTTCGTAATGCATAGGGGGGCGGGATTCGAACTCGACACGCCTCTCACCGGCTAGCTTTTGTGCTTTTTTCTCCGTTTTCATTGCCTTGCGACAGCAAGGCTGCTTCAAACGAAGCAAAAATCCCTAAAATCTATCTCGGTGAGAGGTGCTTGCAGTTATCACAACGCGGTTTTTACCCATGCAATGACAAAGACCGCAGTTAAATGTTGCTTTATTGACAAGGGATTTGGCGAAGCAGGGGTGAAAACCGCGTT
>WRJQ01000013.1 GCA_009778485.1 Oscillospiraceae bacterium | reverse complement strand
AACTTCTTCAAACTGCGCGACCTGATGGAAGCGATCGACGTTTTTGTCGGATATGATAACGCGACGAAAGCCATTACGCTCGATACAAGCAAAGGGTATGTGCCGGAGGGTAGTGCAGCACCCGCGCCAACGCCAACTACACCGGCACCGACGCCAACAACACCGCCAACAACACCGCCGCCGAGCGGAGGATTAAACGCGGAGGAACAGGAGCTAGTTGGTACTTGGCAAGGCGCTTTCAGAGGTTTCAGTATGTATTACGAGTTTAGGGCTGATGGCACTTACTCGTTTGTACTGCAGCAACACAATTCTTTGCTTTTGGCTTTGTGGAGCGATGGAAATTTTGGTGTTTGGGTAGGTAATTGGAGTAGAACTGGAAATGATGTTTACTTATCACAGAATAGGCGCACAGAATGGACAGGACGTTATGATTGTTTTGAATCGTGGGCAACTATTGGTACAGAGAGAGTAAGGATCAATAGCTGTGATGAACTACCTTGGTTTGATGCAGTAGATGACGTTATGCATATCGAAATGTGCGAACCAAATGAGTGGCATTTAAATAGGTATTTCAAAAACTATTCCATCGTTGATGATGGGCTTAGTCCAAGTCTTGAGAACAGTCCATTACCAGATTGGTTGTACCTCGGAGTATGATGGTTAGACTCACCAAAACAAGGAAACGTGGCAGCACAATAAGCTGAGGACGCAAGAACCCGCCCTCAGCTTCTTTCCTGCGAGATAGAGCAGTCCGGGGTTGAACAGCGCTAGAGCCCGCCCCCGACTGCTTAATCTTTCTTAACTTTCATGCGCGGGTCTTGTGGCGCGGCGCCCGAAGAGGAAGGCTTCCCGGGAACGGAACCGATGTTTGGCGAAATACCTTTTTCTGCAAACTTGGCGCCCATTCGCTCTGCAAGCGTCCCTGCTTCCTCAGAAGGGCGCTTGACGCGTTCGGCAAGGTTGCTACCGGCGCGCTCGGAAAAGCTGCCGACCCGATCCGCAGGGTTGCCCGCGTCTCCCGACGGGCGCTTGACACGTTCGGCAAGGTTGCTACCGGCGCGCTCAGAAAAGCTGCCGACTCGATCCGCAGGGTTGCTTTTTTTGCCTTGGTTGTTTTGATTGCTGTCCATAGTTACTTATCTCCTTACGTTTAGGGGTCATGTTGAGGCATTATGTATCCTGTGTTGGCGCCGGGTCTGAATCCAGCGTGACGAAGTAGTCATAGAAAGGCATGAGGAAAGAATAGCCGGCGACGAGCCTGTCCGAAAGCTCGCGGGTGTAGATCAGGGGGTCGATCTGCTGCGAATGTATGAGCGAGAAGGACTTCAGGTTGTACCAGGTCTCTGTCTTTGCCGTCGGAGCCTCTTTCCTGCGCTTGTACTCGTCGCCGTCGAGCAAAAACTCATCCTGCGCAGCCAGAGGGGCAACCAGCTTCTCGAACTTGCGCGGGTCGCGGTCGATGCGGGCTCGCAGCTTTGCCATGGTCTGCGGCCTGGCCTGATAGTAGCCCATGCCATAGCTCCACTCCCCGGGCGACAGCTCGAACCAGAAAACCGGCACGCTCGTCCATTCCTCGCTTGGGCGCTCAATGGAGAACCACATATTGTCCCTGTAAGGACCCTCTCCATGCAGCCGCCTCGCGTCTTTGTAGATTCGTGATAGTTTATGGATGAATCCCCGGTCACCGCAGGCGTCGTTGAGGCGCTCGAAGACTTCCTGCCCGAGCTCTTTCATCGGAGTCTGAAACTCGCTTTTGAACTGCTCCTTGTGCTCTTCAAACCACGGTTTATTGTTGTTCAGGCGAACGCCCCACATGAAGTCCAGCGTCCGGTCGGTAAAACCATTAAACATAGTAAGCGTGCCTCCCGTTCTTTAACCTATTTCCTGCGCAGTCTGCGCTTCCACTTCAATTCAGGCAGGAGTATACGCATCGCTCGTAACGGTAACGGTATATCCTTCGACACTAATCTCATTTTTCAATGTCGTCTCTTCGCCGGCTTCAGCTCGTACAAGCGCAGTATAGACGATCTTAACCGGTGTTTCGTCCGGAAGAGTGAACTCGACCTCGTGTATGCTGACACTCTTTATGCTCCACAGAGAATCTGGTACACTTGATATCTCCTGTGGTACCCAAGTCGCTCCCCATGAGCCTCCGGTTTGCTCTTTTGAATAAATCTCAATTTTACTGAGGTAAAATGCTAATGCGTCGTTCATTATGTCGACTGCAACGAATTTACCATCGCTGCTGATTGTCAACGTACCTGCTGAGTTACGGTTTAATCGTGCAAACATACTGATATCCACCTCAAGGGTATATGTACCAGCAGTTTGCGTTATACTGAATGCGGAAGGAATCTCAGCTCCTATTGGGCTTCCCGCTGTGCCTGAGTAGGGTCCGTAGTAAAGCGTCGTCGAATTGGTACGTCCTTCCCCGGTATTGGCGCAAGAGTTGCGTCTTGCAGGCCAAAAATCAATCTGTTTGTACCAAATATATCACTTTTTCCTTATTTTTCAAGGTTTATATACAACTTGCTGGCAAAATATTGATATATTTCAGTTACAAGTCAGAAAAACTGTTGAAATACTGTCAATACCGAAAGGATAGTAAGGAAGGCGGGGAATGCAAGGACAATTTTGACAGGTGATGCAAGGAAATATTTCTGATGTTGTAAGGTTTTGTGAAGGGGGCATGAGTCGCGTGAAGGGGGCATGGACGGCGTGAAGGGGGCATGGTGGCATGGGCCGCTCAGCCGCAATTGACACATCCCGGAAACGCGTGCTATACTTCATTCAGCGCACAAGGACAAAAGCTCTACGGAACAAATGTCTCGATTCATCGTCAAAAGACCGGTTCCGCAGAAAGTACGGGCGAACACAGCAATAGCGGACCTGCAGTTCAAAAGCGGCCGTACGATGGAACCGAATCATAGAGAGGGGATTTCAAATAATGAAAAGGACAATTGCGATACTTATAGCAGCCGTGCTTGCGCTGGCTTTCCTGGCGGGCTGCAACAGCGGCATGAAAGAGGACTCGAACTCACAGGGCAGCGGGAATTCGTATGCAGCGCCGTCGACATCGGCTTCGTATGCCCCGGAAGACGGCGACTACTACCTAAGGGAGTTTTATGCCGCCGACGAGGTTGCCTTGGTTGACGGCGAGTACACGTTTGCTTCCTCAGAGGGGAAACCGGCAGAAGTCGGCGCCAATGCCGGCACAGAGAACTTTGCGGAAAAGATCATATACTCCGCGTACGCTGAAATCGAGACGATCGAATTTGACGCCACTATCGACTCGCTGACTGATATGCTCGGATACTACGGGGCGTTTATCGAGGATTCCTATGTCGGCGGGAGGAACTATGCGCAGTCATACTACGGCACGCAGACATACCGCCAGGCCCGTTATACGCTGCGCGTGCCGGCTAACCGGCTCGGCGCGTTCAGGGACAGCCTCGAGAGCCTCGGCAACGTGACGTCCAGCTCGAGCAACGCCGAAAACATAACGTCACAGTTCTACGACACGCAGTCCCGCCTTACGTCGCTGAGGACGCAGGAGGAGCGGCTGCTCGATATGCTCGCGAAGTCGGAGACAGTCGCGGATATGCTCACCATCGAGGAACGGCTCGCGGACGTGCGCTACCACATCGAATCCATTACGACGACGCTCCGGAACTGGCAGAGCCTGGTGGACTACAGCACGCTGACGCTGCAAATAAAAGAAGTCGAAAAACTCACAGAGTTTACTCCAATACAGCAGTCCTACTGGGAGCAGATCAGCGACGGGCTTAAATCTACGACGAAAAGCGTGGGCGAGTTCTTCAGCAACGTCTTCAAGTGGCTCGCCATCAACCTTCCTATAATTATTGTGCTCGCAGTCATCGCGGTTATCATCGTAATAATCGTAAAGCTTTCGACGCGCAAGGCAAGGAAGAACAAAGAGAAAAGGATAAGGGATGGCGTGCCTGCAAACGCGCAGCGCCTTGCTTATCCGGCGCATCCGCAGTACATGAACCAGCCGCCGTATATGCCCGGGGAGCCATACGCGCAGCAGCAATACGCTGATTCAGCCGCGAGCCAGCCCTATGTCGAAGAGCAGCCCGGAGCAGACTCGGGGGATGCCGACGGGGATGAAGGCGCCTCGCAGGATCCCAGGAGGTAGCATGGGAGATTTCGAAAACATCGACCTTAACGTCCTGCCGAAAGACGGGGAGCGCGCGCTGCAGGAGCTTTCGCTTGGTAATATGGTCGCCTTTCGCTCCGGTAATGATTTCCTCTACGCCGTAGATACGGACGGCCAGTACCATTTGTTCTCCCATACATCCGGCGCCCCGGGGGGAGGGCAGAGGCAGTTCCCCAAGGATGAGAAAAACACGGCGTCGGTGCGGAAACTCGCTGACCTGGCCGACGCCGTGTACCTTGTTGGTTTTGATAAGAGCATGAACATCTACGGGGTCATGTATACAGCAGAGGAGGGCATCCTGTCGATGTTCCCGGGAGAGGACCGCGATAGCGACGGGGTCGTCGATTTCGGCGAGTTGTTCTGAGAGCGATGCATTTTTCGTGAACCACTACTCTCGTGCGGCGCTTCCGGATCGTGCGGTGCGGCCTCCGGCTCTGCGCTACAACCCGGAATCGATCGACAGCAGGGCCGAGGCCAGGCGGTCATAACCTTCGAGCGTGTCGCAAATGCTTGTCATGGCGATGACATATCCGCCCCGTGCGAGTTCCGTTTCGATGAGATAATCCTTACGCAGCATTTCCGCGAGATCCGCGCCGCAAAGCGCGGATTTCTTTGTCAATATGACTATTTTTCCGGGGTCGTAATCGAAGGCAGCCGAAGGGGCGCCGCGAAGATCGCTCCACAGGAGCGATAGCGAGGACAAGCCGCGCATTTTACCGTAGAACACGGAGAGGAGCTCCTCATAACGCGTGAAAAGGTTCTCCGAAGCATAATCGAGCAGCCTGAGGCAAATGTCGATAGATGACATGAGCGCATATGAGGGGCTGCTTGTCTGCAGTATGGAAAGCATGCGGGCAATGCCGGGCGCATGTTCGCGCCGGACGTGCAGGAGCGAGCACTGCGTGAGCGCGGGGAGAGTCTTGTGCAGGCTCATAACAACAGCGTCCGCCCCGGACTTGACCGCGTTTTCGGGGAAGCCTCCCGAGAAGCCGAGGTGCGCCCCGTGCGCGCTGTCGACGAGCAGGGGGACGCCTCGCTCATGCGCTGCTGCGGCTATGGCCGGCAGGTCGCTCACGGCGCCCTCGTATGTCGGAGAAGTGACGACGACAAGCTTTATGCCGCTATGCTCCGCCAGGGCGCGAGCGACCGATCCGGGCGTCGCCCCCAGCGCGATGCCTGAAGCTTCGTCCTTGAGCGCTTCGAGCCAGACAACGTCCAGCCCGAAAAGCGAGGCTGCGTTCGCGACCGATCTGTGGCTGCCCTCCTGGCAAAGAATGCGGTCGCCTCGCTCCGCCAGGGCGCCGATAGCCGCTAGAATGCCCGCTGTCGAACCGTTAACAAGCAGAAAGGCCTGATCGCTGCCGTACAACGCGGCCGCGAGCTGCGCTGTTTCCAGCAGCACGCCGCTCGGATTGTGCAGGTCGTCAAAGCCTTCTATCTCAGTGATGTCGATGCTATACGGCAGGCCGGGGAAAAGCGCTCCGTCGCGCTTATGCCCGGGCATATGCATGGGGTAGACGCCGCTTTGCGCGTAGTGCATGATTTTGTTGAATAATGAATCATTCATAGGTTATTTGAAATGGACGTGGCTGTTGATGTGCTCGCTGCAGAAGCAGTGGTAGCCGTTGCAGCGCGAGCAATAGCGGAACTCCAGCTCAGGGTTGCCGGTGTCGGTTCTTCCGCAGACGGAGCATTTGTGCCTGTAATCTTTGCTTTCCTGGTCGCGCTTGGCCTGCTTTGCTGCAGATTTGAAGTTAATGGCGCCGGGCGACGCGCGTGCCCTGAGCGGCCTGAGCATCGTTATAACGTCATAACCGCAGATGATGACGAAGTTGAGCAGGGCGACGATAGGCAGGAGCGCTTCGATGATCAGCCCGGTGACGAAGCCGGAGATTATCGTATACACGAACAGGACCGCGTCGACGAGAGCCAACCACTTTATCTTCACCGGGATTATGAAGAAAAGCATGACCCTCTGCTCGGGGAACAAAGAGGCGAACGCGAAGAACATGGACAGGTTGAGGTATGTCGGAGATAGCCATATGAGGCTCTTTGCCCCCAGCACCGCAGGGCCGCCGAACGCATAATATATCAGAAAGCCGAAAATTATATTGAACAGCACGCCGGACAGGTAGTAGAGCGTGAACTTGGCGGTACCCCATTCGCGTTCCAAAGAGCTGCCTATGAAGTAGTAGAAGTAGAGCATGATTGCGGTCAGGAAGATGTTGTCCCTGAGCGGGCAGAACACCCAGGTTATGAGCCGCCATACCTCGCCGCCGAGTATCCTGCCGGGGGAGAACGCGAGCAGCGGCAGCAACTGCCCGGTCGTGTCCATCCAGTCGATGAGATAGACGACCGCAGAAACTATGACAATGTAAAGCATCAGCCTCGGTATTCCGAAGCGGCGGTGCTTTAAGCAGAATTTGTCGATCGCTTTGTTCAGAGCTTTCAAATTACGTCACTCCCCGCGCCGCAGGCGCGTGATGGGTTATAGGGCACAGTCCCATAACTGTAGTATAACACAGCATAGCCCGTTTCGCTCCATATTCACAAAATATTTCTTTTTTCGTTATTTTCGCTTGCATTGCGCGTACGTTTGTGGTAGTATCCTTTGGTGCGTCAAGGAGGAGAACTGAAATGGATCTAGTAAAAACGCTCAGCGAGCAGTACTTAAAGCCGGAACTTCCGCCGATGAATGTCGGCGATACAGTCAGGGTGACAGTACGAATTAAAGAAGGCAACCGCGAGAGGAATCAAGTTTTTGAAGGCCTTATAATCGCGAAAAAGCATGGCGGCATCAACGAAACGATCACAGTACGCCGCATCACTTACAACGTCGGCTGCGAGAAAGTCTTCCCCGTGCATTCGCCTACCATCGTTTCCATCGATACTGTCAGGCGCGGCAAGGTCAGAAGGGCGAAGCTTTACTATCTCAGGGGCAAAGTTGGCAAGAAAGCCAGGGTCAAGGAGAGAATCGGCTCCTGACATTCTTTGAGGGCAAATGCTGATGGGTGAGAACGACAGGGATTATACCGCCGCCGCTGATGAAGCGGAGGCAAACGATTTCGAAGAGGGGGACGGCGCGCAGGCGGAGGTATCCGCAGCAGACGCGCCGGAGCCCGCAACAAAATACGAGAAGACAAAAATGGAGATTTTCGACTGGCTGCAATGCGTCGTCATGGCAGTCATTGCCGCAATCTTCATATTCGTGTTCCTCGGCAGGACTATCGGAGTCGACGGCAGCTCTATGCTGCAGACGCTCCACGACCGCGACAGGGTCGTTATGACGAGCCTGTACTATACGCCAAAGTATGGGGATATAATCATCTTCCAGTCGCCCACCGGCAACTTTGGCGAAACCCCGCTCGTCAAGCGCGTCATAGCCGTCGAAGGGCAGGTCGTGGACATCAACTTCGACACCGGCGAAGTTTTTGTCGACGGCAGGCTGCTGGACGAGCCGTACATTAACGAGCGGACTATCAACAGGGCCGACTTCATTGGCCCGCTGACCGTCAAGGAAGGGCATGTGTTCGTCATGGGCGACAACAGGAACCGCTCTTCCGACAGCCGCGACAACAGGGTTGGTCAGGTAGATACCAGATACATCCTTGGCAAGGTGCTGTTCCTGCTCGTGCCGGGCGGCGACGAAGATAACCCGAGGGATTGGCGGCGCGCCGGATTTGTCAGAGGGAGTTAACCCTATTATGAATGAAGCGGTGAGCATCCAGTGGTTTCCCGGGCATATGACCAAAGCGCGCCGAATGATTGCCGCCAACATCAAACTCATCGACGCAGTCTGCGAAGTTATAGACGCCCGCATTCCTTTTTCCAGCCGGAATCCTGACCTCGACGACATGACGGGGGGCAAACCGCGCCTCATAATTCTCAACAGGTCGGATCAGGCTGACCCCGAAGCGACAAAAACATGGGCGGCGCGCCTCAGGGAGGGTGGCGCCGCAGTTCTTGTTACGGACAGTAAGAGCGGCAAGGGCGTGAATGGCTTCACTTCTGCCGTGCGGGGCCTGCTCGCCGATAAGATAGAATACTACAAGTCCAAGGGGCAGGTCGGAAGGCAGCTAAGGGCGATGGTCGTCGGAATCCCGAACGTCGGCAAGTCCTCTTTCATAAACAAGCTGGCAAAGCGTAAGGCGGCGGCCGTATCGGACCGCCCGGGAGTCACAAAAGGCAAGCAATGGATTGCCATGGAAGGCGGCGTCGAGCTGCTGGACACCCCCGGCGTCCTGTGGCCGAGGTTCGAGAACGAGACCGTGGCCGCGAATCTCGCGTTCACAGGCGCAATACGCGACAGCATTCTGGACATTGAAACGCTTGGGGCGAACCTGATGTCCCGCATGAAGGATCATTACCCGGAAAGCATCGCGCAGCGCTACAGGCTGGAAATATACCCGGGCAGCAGCGGCTTCGACCTGCTTGAACTTGCGGCTAAAAACCGCGGTTTTCTTTTGCCGGGCGGGGAGCGCGACCTGGAACGCATGGCTGCAGTACTGCTCGACGAGTTCCGGGGCGGCAAGCTCGGCAGGGTAACGCTGGAAGTATGAGGCAAGTATTGGACGAAGTCTGCGGGAAAAAGCGGCACAAATCCGGCTGCGCCGGCTCAAGATGATGGCGGGGGTTTTGACCAAGGCTCCTTGCCGTGACCTTTGGGAATACGAGTCGCGGCTGATTGCCGAGGGGTACAAGGTTATATGCGGAGTCGACGAAGCAGGTAGAGGCCCGCTTGCAGGCCCTGTGTACGCCGCAGCGGTGGTTTTGCCCTATCGCGCCGAAATCGCCGGCCTTGACGATTCCAAGAAAGTCCCTGAAAGCAGACGCGAGGGTATCTATGAGGAAATATTCGAAAAAGCGCAGGCTGTCGGCATTGGCAGCGCCGATAATATAGAAATAGACGAACACAACATACTGGGCGCGACATACCTCGCCATGAACCGCGCGATCGAAGCTCTGGGCGCGCGTATCGATCTCGCCATCATCGACGGCAACCGCTCAGAGGGGATAACCTGCGCGAACATGTGCATCGTAGGCGGCGACGGCAAGTCGGCGTCAATAGCCGCAGCGTCAATCATAGCGAAAGTCAGCAGGGACAGGTATATGAAAGAGCTGGCAAAGACATACCCGCAGTATGGGTTCGATAAGCACAAAGGCTATGGCACGAAGCAGCACTACGAGCTGCTTGGCAAGTACGGCCCCTGCGCCGCGCACAGGGAGACATTCCTGCGCAAATGGAGAGCCGGAGCGTGAGCGAGCGTGGCGGTGCTGCCGCAAGGGTGCTCGGCAACTGGGGAGAAGGCATTGCGCTCAAGTACCTCGAGGGCAAAGGCTATTCCAAGGTCGCGCAAGGATTTCGCAGCCGATTTGGCGAAGTCGACATTATCGCGAGAAACAAGGAATTCATTGTATTCGTGGAAGTCAAACTTCGTAAGAACGCAAACTTCGCATACGCCCGCGAGTATGTCGGAAAAGCCAAGCAGAGGAAGATCAAGATGACGGCGAACATTTGGCTGGCATCGAACAGGCCGGCGCTGCAGCCCCGCTTCGACGTAATCGAGATATACGCGCCGCACGGCGAAGCGACGGCCTCGCCCGGCATCGAGCACATAGAAAACGCTTTTTAGTTGCAACTGTTCAGGTACCCCGTCCAAAGGAGGCCACGATTATGCAGTACCAAAGCACAAGGGGCGCCTCGCCGGCGGTAGCCGCTGCCGGGGCGATCAGCCGGGGGATATGCCCGGATGGAGGCCTCTACGTACCGGACACGATACCGCGCCTCTCGCAGGAGGCAATCGCCGGGCTGACCGGCGCAAGCTACAGCGAGCGCGCGGCGGCAATACTCGGGTACTACCTCGACGACTTCAGCAAAGAAGAGATAGAACTCGTTGCGAACAAAGCCTATGGTGGGGCGGCATTCTCTGACGGAGGCGTCGCGCCCTTGCGCAGGCTGAACGCGGCCACCTCATTCATGGAACTGTGGCACGGCCCGACATGCGCATTCAAGGACGTCGCGCTGCAAGCGCTGCCGTCGCTGCTGGCGATGTCACTGCGCAAGATAAACGAGCCGCGAAAAGCCTGCGTCCTGACAGCAACTTCGGGAGATACCGGCAAAGCAGCGCTCGAAGGCTTCCGCGACGCACCCAACGCCGGGATATTCGTATTCTACCCGCGTGACGGCGTCTCGGAGATCCAAAAACTCCAGATGACCTCCCAGGAAGGCTCCAACGTTGGCGTCATGGCTGTCGAAGGGAACTTCGACGACGCGCAGACAGGCGTCAAGGCAATATTCGCGGACGAGGGGCTCCGGGCGCAGCTCGACGCGGCGGGGTACTTCCTCTCGTCTGCAAATTCGATCAACTGCGGCAGGCTGCTCCCTCAGATTGCTTATTATGTATCCGCCTACTGCGACATGATAACGTCCGGGGAGCTGAAACCGGGCGAAGAACTGGTCTTTGCAGTCCCGACAGGGAACTTCGGCAACATACTCGCCGCATGGTACGCGGGAGAAATGGGAGTACCGATACGCCGCCTGGTATGCGCCTCCAATAAGAACGACGTCCTCACGCAGTTTATAAACACAGGCGTCTACGACAGCAACAGGCCATTCTACAGTACTGTTTCCCCTTCGATGGACATACTGGTCTCCAGCAACCTCGAGAGGCTGCTTTTTGAGCTGTCCGATAAAGACTCCGGCGCTGTGTCGGAATATATGCGCGCGCTTTCGGGAACAGGACGATATGAAGTTGCGGACAGCGTCAAAAGCAGGCTTCTGGGCGCCTTTTACGGCGGCTACTGCACAGAAGAAGATACGAAAAGCACAATTGCCGAGACGTTCCGCAACAACGGATACCTTATAGATACGCACACCGCAGTAGCCTACAAAGTGCTGCGCGACTACAGGGAGGCTAACGGTGACGGCACGCCTGCTGTCGTCGTTTCCACAGCCAGCCCCTTCAAATTCTGCGGCAGCGTGCTGGACGCGCTTGGCGTGGCCCACGGACCGGACGGCGTGGACCTGATAGAAGAGCTTGCAAGGGCGACAGGCTGCCCGGTTCCGGCGCCGCTTGCGCGCCTAGGCGAAAAGCAGCCGCGCTTCACAGGTTGCGTGCCTGTAGGCGCCATGGCCGGTGCGGTGCGCGACTTCCTGCAGTTGCGCTGACTGTTCAAGGTTCCTAGGTAAGGAGGCAGCCTCTTGGCTCTGTACGCGATAGGCGATTTGCATCTGTCCCTTTCTTCCGGCAAACCGATGGACGTTTTTGGCGGAGGCTGGGAGGACTATGTCGAAAAAATCAAAGTAGGATTCTCCGAGTTGCAAAACGACGACGTATGCGTGCTGTGCGGCGACTTGTCCTGGGGCATGTCATTCGGGGAGTCGCTCGAGGACATAAAGTTTATAAGCGCCTTGCCCGGCAGAAAGATAATCCTCAAAGGAAACCACGATTACTGGTGGGACACAGCGACCAAGATGCGATCTTATTTTTCTGACAACGCCATCGAAAATATCGAAATACTCCATAACAACTGTTACTTCTACAAAAATACAGCCATATGCGGGACTCGCGGATGGCAATTCGATTCTGCCGAGGAGCCGGAGCACAACGCGAAGATTACTGCGCGGGAAGCTGCCAGGCTGCGCGCTTCTCTCGAAGCGGCAGGGGAGGCACAGGAGAAGCTCTGCTTCCTGCATTACCCGCCGCGCTTTGCAGATTCCGTCAGCGCGGCTATAGTCGACGTCATGGCGGAGTACGGAGTCAAGAGGTGCTGGTACGGCCACCTCCACGGCTCCGCGCATCACGCGGCTGCGCAAGGAACGATAGACGCAGTAGAGTACAACCTGATATCCGCAGACTATCTTGGCTTCAAGCCGCAGCTTGTTATGGAGTAGTTACCTTCATATGCTCCGAAATGTGGTCTGAAAATGTGATTGCAATCGGCGCGGATATCTGATAGAATCAGTCTCGTATGAAACACCGGGGCTTTCTTTTTGCTCCGGCATAGCAGGAGGAAACAGGCTTGAATATCAAAAGCTGCGAAAAAAAGGAAAAAAGCACAGTCGAAATCATTGTCGAAGTCGACAGGGACGAGCTGGACGCCGCGATGAACAACGCGTTCAGGAAAAACCGCAACAGCATATCCGTGCCGGGCTTCCGGCGGGGCAAGGCGCCGAGGAAAATAGTCGAAAAGCTATACGGCGAGGCCGTGTTCAGGGGCGACGCGATCGAAGAGCTCTTTCCGAAAGTAATGAGCTTCGCCATCAAGGAATGCGAGCACAAGATCGTCAGCATGCCGACAGCGGAAGACGTCGACTTCAAAGACGGCTCCGAGGGTGCGGACATAACGCTCATCGCCGCGATATACCCCGAAGTGGCGCTCGGCGACTACAAAGGCCTGTCGGCGGTAAAACCGGCTGCGGATGTGCCGGACAGCGCCGTGGACAGCGAGCTTGCGGGCATACAGCTCCGCAACGCGCGCATCGAGACTGCGGGCCGCCCCGCGATAAACGGCGACACCGCCGTCATCGACTACGAAGGTTTCGTGGACGGCGAAGCGTTCGAAGGCGGCAAAGGCGAGAACCACGAGCTCAAGCTCGGCTCAAACTCGTTCATACCCGGTTTTGAGGAAAAGCTGCACGGTATGGTCACGGGGGAAGAGCGCGACATAGACCTCGTGTTCCCCGAGAACTACGTCGAGCACCTTGCGGGAAAGCCTGTCGTCTTTAAAGTCAAGCTCAACGAGCTGCGCGAGCAGATACTGCCGGACCTCGACGACGAGCTGGCCAAAGACGTATCCGAGTTCGACACGCTCGAAGACTACAAGAACAGCATCCGCGAAGGCCTGCTGAAAGCAAACCAGGAGCAGTCTGACGCCGCTTTCGAGAACGCTCTGCTCGAGAAGTTGATTGAAACGCTCGAAGCGGATATACCCGATCAGATGATCGAAGCCCAGCTTGATAACGGCATGAACACCTTCGCGGCGCAGATATCCGCTTACGGTATGGACCCAATGGCATACCTGCAGATGATGAACACGACGCCGGAAGAATTCCGCGAGAAAATGCGCGGCAATAGCGAAAAGCAGGTCAAGGTTACGCTGGCTCTCAATAAAATCGCGGAGCTCGAAGGCATCGAAGCAAGCGCGGAAGACATCGAGAAAGAATATGCAGAATCTGCGGAGCGCTATGGCTCGGATGTCGACGACATGAAGGAAAGGTTCAACGAAGACGACATAGCGATGGAAATCAAAATGCGCCTGGCAACAAAGATCGTCGTCGACAACGCGATAGCCCTGGACCCGCCCGACCCGGATGAGGCCGCAGAAGCTGAAAAGGATGCAGCCGACGCCGATAAAGAAGCCCCAGCCGCCGCAAAGCCGAAAAAGGCGGCCACTAAGAAGGCAGCCGCAGGAGAGCCGGCCGGCAAGAAACAGGCAGCGAAGCCGAAAGAACCTGCTGCTAAGAAGGCCACCGCCAAAGCAGCCTCAGCGGAACCGGCCGCCACGGAAGGTGCTGCTGAACAGGCAGAAGCTGCGCAAGAGCCACCAAAGAAGAAAAAACCTGCCGCGAAGGCCAAGGAAGAATAACGAAGAATTACGAAGAATAACAAAGAATAACAAAGATTAAAGAAGGAGGCTTCACAAAATGAGCCTTGTACCATATGTAGTAGAGCAGACATCGCGGGGAGAGCGGTCATACGATATTTTTTCGAGGCTGCTCAACGACCGCATAGTATTCCTGAGCGAGGAAGTCAACGACACGACTGCGAGCCTCGTCGTAGCCCAGCTTTTGTACCTTGAAGCCCAGGATCCCGACAAAGACATCCAGTTTTATATCAACAGCCCGGGCGGCTCTGTCACCTCCGGCTTGGCGATATACGACACCATGCAGTATATCAAGGCCGACGTCTCAACGATCTGCATCGGAATGGCCGCGAGCATGGGCGCGCTGCTGCTGTCCTCGGGGACGAAAGGGAAGCGGATTGCCCTCCCGAACGCCGAGGTCTTGATCCACCAGCCATCCGGCGGGTTCAAGGGGCAGGCTACGGATATCCAAATACACGCGGAGAACATTCTGCGCACAAAAGAGAGGCTGAACAAGATCCTCTCCGACAACACCGGCAAAACGATCGAAGATGTCCGAAACGCCTCGGAACGCGACAACTTCATGACCGCTGAAGAAGCAAAAGATTTTGGGCTCATCGACAGCGTGATTTTCAAACGCTGAGGAAGTAAAATATGCCAACACACAACGAACCTAAGGTAGTACGCTGCAGTTTCTGCGGCAAGAGGCAGGATCAAGTCGAGCGCATAATTGCGGGCAGAGGGTCTTCCTACATCTGCAACGAGTGCGTTGCCGTCTGCAACGGGATACTGGGCGACGACTATTTCCCCATGAGGAGCGTGCGAAGCGACGAGCAGGACGTCGATATCGGCCACCTGCCCAAACCGGCCGAGATCCGTGCGACGCTTGACGATTATGTCATCGGCCAGGAGAACGTGAAAATTGCCCTGTCGGTCGCCGTGTATAACCACTACAAGCGGATCATCCACCAGCAGGACAGCGATACAGAGCTGCAAAAGAGCAACATTCTGCTCATTGGCCCGACCGGCTGCGGCAAGACTCTTTTCGCGCAGACGCTGGCCAGGATACTTCAAGTCCCGTTCGCGATAGCGGACGCCACGACGCTGACCGAGGCAGGCTACGTCGGAGACGACGTCGAGAACATCTTGCTCAGGCTGCTCCAAGCGGCCGACTTCGACATTGACTCCGCGCAGAGGGGCATCATATACATAGACGAGCTGGACAAAATCGCGCGCAAGAGCGAGAACGTCTCCATAACAAGGGACGTCTCCGGCGAAGGCGTCCAGCAGGCGCTGCTGAAGATCCTTGAAGGCACGGTAGCGAACGTCCCGCCGCAGGGCGGGCGCAAACACCCGCACCAGGAGTTCATAAGCATCGACACGACGAACATACTCTTCATCTGCGGCGGGGCTTTCGAAGGCGTGGACAAGATCATCGAGAACCGCCTTGATAAGAAGAGCATAGGCTTCGGCGCGGAGATCAAAAGCAAGAAAGAAAGGGACGCGGGGGAGATACTCAAGCAAGTCCGCTCGCACGACCTGCTGAAGTACGGCCTCATCCCGGAGCTTGTCGGCCGCTTGCCGGTCATCGCGCCCCTGCAGGAACTCACGCGGGAAGATATGGTACGCATACTGACCGAGCCGAAGAACTCGCTCGTCCGGCAGTATACCACCCTTGTCGGCTACGACAACGTAGGGCTCGAGTTTACGGGCGACGCGCTCTCGGCAATAGCGGATCGGGCCATTGATATGGAAATCGGCGCGCGCGGGCTGCGCAGCATCATGGAGAAGTCGATGCTGCAGATCATGTATGATATACCCTCCGACAAGAAAATTGAGAAAGTCACGATTACGCAGCAGTGCATCCTCGAGCAGGCTCAGCCCCTCATCACCAGGCGGCCAAAGCCACAGATAGACCCTGACGTCATCAACGCGAGTTGAAGGATACGATTAAATGGACGAAATAATCATAAAAACGACGGAAACGATGCCGCTGCTTGCTTTGCGGGGGCTTTCCGTTTTCCCGACGATGCTGCTCAACTTCGAAGTCGAGCGGGCGCTCTCCACGAGCGCCCTCGACGCGGCGTCTTCGGCGGACAGGAGGATCTTCCTTGTCGCCCAAAAAGACATCTCTAAAGAAATCCCCGCTGAACGCGACCTCTACAAAGTCGGCACGATCTGCTACATAAAGCAAGTGCTTAAGGTTCCGCACGGGGGTGTGAAGGTACTTGTCGAAGGCCGCAGCCGCGCCAGGATGGTCTCCATGCGCAGCGAGCGCAAGTTTTATATGGCTGAAGTTGAGCCGATCCCCGAGGAAACCACGACCAGGAAGTCGGTCAGGGCTGAAGCGCTGATGCGTAAAAGCATCGGGCTGTTCGACTCATACGCGTCAATGTCTTCCGGTATCGCCAGAGAGACGGTACTTGCGCTTTTCTCAATCTCCGAGCCGGGCAGGGTAGCAGATTACATAATCCAGAATATGTTCACTAAACCACCGAACAAGCAGATCCTCCTTGAAACCATCAAACCCGTCAAGCGTCTGGAAATTATTTGCGACATGCTCACGAGGGAGATCGACGTCCTTGCAATCGAGAGGCAGATAGACGGCAAGCTCAGGATGCGCCTGGAGAGCAACCACAGGGAGCATGTCCTGCGCGAGCAGATGCGGATGATACAATCCGAACTTGGCGAAGGCTACGACGAGGCAAGCGAGTTCGACCTTTACAGATATAATATCTTTTCTCTCAAACTGAGCGCCGAAATCGAGACGAAAGTGCTTAAGGAAGTCGACAAGCTCGAGAAGCAGGCTTACGGCTCCGCTGAAGCGTCAGTCATACGCAACTATCTCGACACATTCCTGGAACTGCCCTGGAACAAGAAGACGAAAGAGCGCATCGACGTGGCCGCCGCGCGCAAGATACTGGACAACGACCACTTCGGGCTCGATAACGTCAAGGAACGCATTTTGGAGTTCCTGGCGGTCAGGCAGTTGTCGCCGAAAATAAAAGGCGCGATCATCTGCCTCGTCGGGCCGCCGGGCGTCGGCAAGACTTCGGTAGCCATCAGCGTCGCGAGAGCGCTCAACAGGAAACTCGCCAGGCTCTCGCTCGGCGGCGTGCACGATGAAGCTGAGATCAGGGGCCACAGGAAGACATACATCGGCTCCATGCCCGGCAGGATCATAAGCGCCGTCAAGCAGGCTGGAAGCAGCAACCCGCTGCTCCTGCTCGACGAGATCGACAAACTCGGCAGCGATCACAGGGGCGACCCTGCGTCGGCGCTGCTGGAGGCGCTCGACCCCGAGCAGAACTCGACGTTCCGCGACCATTACCTCGAAGTCCCGTTTGACCTTTCCGACGTGATGTTCATCACGACAGCGAACACCTCGTCGACGATACCGCGCCCTCTCCTGGACAGGATGGAAGTGATTGAGCTCACCAGCTACACAGATATGGAAAAGCTCCAGATCGCAAAGCGCCACCTCGTGACCAAGCAAAGGAAGAAACACGGCCTCTCGGCGAAGCAGCTCAAGTTCAAAGACGAAGCGCTGCTGGGTATTATCTCAGCTTACACGAGGGAGTCGGGCGTCAGGATACTCGAGCGCGAGATTGCGGCAGTCTGCAGGAAGGCGGCTACGAAGATCGCCTCGGGCGAGGAGGAGAGCGTCACAATGCAGGCGGATATGCTCGAAGCCTACCTGGGCGTCAGGAAATATGTACCTGAAGCGCTGACGGCCGGATATGAGATAGGGCTCGTCAACGGGCTTGCATGGACGTCTACCGGCGGTTCCGTGCTGGAGGTCGAAGTCAGCGTCCTGCCCGGTTCCGGAAAGCTGGAACTTACGGGCAACCTGGGCGACGTAATGAAAGAATCGGCGCATGCCGCCGTATCATATATCCGCAGCAGGACCGACAAGCTGCGGATCGACCCCGAGTTCTACAAAACATGCGACATCCACGTCCACTTCCCGGAAGGCGCGGTTCCGAAAGACGGCCCTTCCGCAGGGATTACGATGTGCATCGCTGTGATATCGGCCCTTTCGGGCGCGCCCGTGCGGCGCGACATCGCAATGACCGGCGAGATAACCTTGCGCGGGCGGATACTGCGCATCGGCGGCCTCAAGGAAAAGACGATGGCGGCTATGCGCGCAGGGGTCAAGACCGTGATAATTCCGGCGGAGAACGAGCCTGACCTGGCAGAGATCGACCAGACAGTCAGGCAGGAGCTGAACTTTATCACGACATCCCACATCGACTCCATACTCGACGTCGCGCTCGATATGTCCGGGATCGATACCGGCGTCGGCGAGGGCATCATACCGCCGGCAGCGCCGGTCATCGACAGCGAGAACAGCCTGACGAACACAGGCGCCACCATCAAGCAATGACAGCTAACATCCATAACGCAGTGTTCGTCAAGTCTGCCGCCACATCGGGCGGGCTAATACACGACGGGTTGCCGCAGATCGTTTTCGCCGGCAGGTCGAACGTAGGCAAGTCCTCCGTGATAAACTGCCTGCTGGGCAGGAAAAACTTCGCGAGAGTGGGCCAGACCCCGGGGAAGACAGTCCACATAAACTACTTTCTCATCGACGGCGCTGCCTATTTCGTCGATTTGCCCGGTTATGGTTACGCGAAGGTCTCAAAATCGGAGCGCGCCCGCTGGTCAAAGCTGATGGACACGTACTTCACCGGCGCCGGGCGCATCGCGCTCGGCGTTTTGATAGTAGACGCGAGGCACAAGCCGACCGGGGACGACGTCATAATGGCGCAGTGGTTCAAGTCGTCGCGCTGCAGGCTGGTCGTGGCTGCCAACAAAGCTGATAAAGTCAAAAGCAGCGAGAAAGAAAGCAAGCTCGCGATTATTCGCGAGACGCTCGATTTGGAAGACGGTACCGGCTTGATTCCCTTCTCCGCCGTAAAAGGCCACAACAGGGAAGCGCTGCTGGCGGAGACGCTGAGCGCGGTCGAACAGGCGAGTCGCGGCGGAATTGCCGGTGCAGGAGAGGGCGCGCACGATGACGCAGATATTCAAGAATCTCGACTGGTCGGTGCTGACGGGGGTACTCATCTCGGTGATACCGGCCCTGATTTGCATCACGTTCCATGAGCTTTCCCATGGCTTCGTAGCCTACAAACTGGGCGACCCGACCGCCAAGCGCATGGGGAGGCTGACGCTCAACCCTATCAAGCATATTGACGTGTTCGGGCTGCTTATGATGGTAGTTTTCCGCTTCGGCTGGGCCAAGCCGGTGCCCGTCAACATGATGAGCTTCAAGCACCCGAAAAGGTACATGGCGCTGACCGCTCTTGCCGGGCCCGCTTCGAACATTATCCTGGCCATAATCACGCTCCTTATATACGGCCTGACATATACCGCGCTCGGAGGCAGGCAGACCCTGGAGACCGCGGGGGGGATAGCGCTCCTCATGATCGAGCGCCTCGCGCAGATAAGCGTCGCGCTGGCTGTGTTCAATATAATCCCGATACCGCCGCTTGACGGCTCCAAAGTGCTGTTCTCAGTAGTGTCGGACAAGCTTTACTACAAGCTTATGAAATACGAGCGATACGGGATGATACTCCTGATACTCGTCGTCTCGACCAGCGTTTTCAGCTCGACTGTCGGGCGGGCTACATCTTTCCTCTACGAAAAACTCTTCGTCGCTGCGGAAGCGATGCACAAACTTGTAAACTGAGGCAATCGAAACGTATCAAATATTATTAAAGGATTTGCGAAAATGGAAACCCCCGTGTTCAGGCTGGAAGGCATTGTCCGGACGAAAAATGAAATATCGGATTTTGAAGGCCCGCTGACGCTGATACTCCAGCTCCTCAGCAAAGACAGGGTAGAGATCCGCGATATCAGCATATCTATGATCCTTGAGCAATACTTGGCCTACCTGGCCGAAATGGCCGAGCTCGACCTCGAGATTGCGAGCGAGTTCGTAGCAATGGCGTCGCACCTGGCCTACATCAAAACCAGAATGCTCCTCACCGGCGACGCGGAGGTCTCGGAGCTGGAGCAACTGATATCCTCACTGGAAGAGCTGAAGTGCAGCGATATATATACGCAGATTAAATCCGCCGCCGAAACGCTGGCGGGCATGTACACCGCCGGCGGGGCGATGATGCCCGGCCCGCCCGAGTACATCGAAGTAGATGCGCGGTATAAGTACACCCACAGCAGCGGCGATCTCCGGGAAGCAGTGTTGCGGGTAGCGGGCCGTGAGGAGGCCAAGATCGACAGCAGGAACCCGAGGCCGCCTGTCTTCCCCGAACGCATCGTATATCCGATCGGCGACAAAGCCGCGCAGATCATCGAAAGGCTGAAGGCAGGGGGCGACATAGCGCTCGTTGACCTGTTCTACGGCGCGGGGAGCCGCACCGAGCTTGTGGCGACGCTCATTGCTATCCTCGAGCTATGCAAGGTTGGCAACCTGCTCATACTTGGCGGCAGCGACGCGATGGTGACGTTTACAGGCGCCGGGCGCGAACTCGAAATCGAGATCGGCGAATACACAAGTGCTGTGCCTCAATGACGCGGTCGCAGCAGCGGAGCCCCACGTATAATCACAAGCGGATTGGAGCCCCTCATTGGAAAACCATGATATAGAAAGCGCGATAGAAAGCATATTATTCGTCTCCGGAGAACCGGTAAAGCTATCGAGGCTGGCTGCGGTGCTCGGCGTCGGAGAGTTCGAAGCCGAAGCAGCAGTCAACAGGATGCGGGACAGCTACAGCTTTGACCGCAGGGGGATACGCCTTGTAAAAATGGACGGAGCGGCCCAGCTTTGCTCCTCGCCTGAGTACGCCGACGTCATCAGGCTGGCGCTCGAGACGAGGAAGCCGCCGCAGTTATCCCAGCCCGCACTGGAAGTCCTGGCAGTCGTCGCGTACTTTCAGCCAGTGACGAAGGCCTATATCGAACAGATCAGGGGCGTCGACAGCGCGTACACGGTCGGCCTTCTGCTCGAACGGGATCTCGTACAGCCCTGCGGCAGGCTCAACGCACCGGGGAGGCCGATCCTATATAAAACGACGGCAACCTTCCTGCGAACCTTCGGCCTGGAGTCTCTGCGGGACTTGCCGGAACTGCCGGACGTCCAGGCAAACGCGGAGAGCATGGAAGGGATTCAAAACGCGATTCTCGAACTAAAGGCACAGGATGCGCTCACAGAAGCGGGAAAGATAGATATATGATCGCTCTGGCTGTTGTACTTGCGGTATTGCTGCTGCTCGCGCTGCTGCGGATTGGCGTGGCTGCGGAGTACGGCCCTGAAGGGCTCAAGGTCTCTGCCAGGGTGGGGCCGCTGTCTATCCGCGTGATACCGCGCAAGGAAAAGCAGTTCACAGGCAAAAAAGCGGAAAAAGCTGCGGCAAAAAAGGCAATGCGCATGCGCAAGCGAGCGCTCAAGAAGCAGGAGAAGAAAGAAAAAAAGGCGAGAGAAGCGAAACAGGGCGCGGAGAAACCCGCAACGATCGAAGCGGCGAGAACCGCCATGAAAGCAGTAAAGAAAGCTCTTGGCAGGCTGCGCCGGAGGCTGCTGATCAAGAGGCTCATAATCCGCTTCACATCAGCCGGCGGCGACCCTATGGACACAGCGGTGCGCTATGGGCAATCCGTCGCAGTTATAAACGCGGTGAAACCCGTCCTTGTCAGATCGTTAAGGATAAGGCGCTGCGATTTGCGCTCGTTCGCCGATTTTCAAGCGGAGAGCCCGGTTGTGTATATAAACGCAGCAATATCCATAGCTGTCTGGGAGGTACTCTACGTAGCAATCGCGCTGCTGCCTCTCAGAACCGCTTTTCAAGCGAAGGCTCCTAGGAGATAATCGTTCAAGCAGCGCCCGGAACGCCGCCTGAACGCAGAGCGGAATAGATATACAGGAGGACACATGGCATGGATAAACGGCCGGTAAGCGAAGTCGTTGAAACGACAATCCAGAAAATCAAAGAGATAGTTGAGACGAACACCATTGTAGGCGAACCGATTACGACTGCGGACGGCATTACGCTGGTGCCGGTATCGAAGCTGAGCTTCGGTTTCGCTGGAGGCGGCACGGACAAGGCAAAAAAATCTGAACCGCTCGAAGCCTTTGGCGGAGGAGTCGGCGCCGGGGTCAAAGTGGAACCGGTAGCCTTTATTGTCATAAAGGACGGTTCAGCCAGGATGCTCCACATAGCGCCGCCGGCCTCGTCGACGCTCGACCGCGTAATCGAGACAGTCCCGGAACTCTTCGACAAGGTGACCGACTTCATTAACAAGAACAAGGAAGAAGAACTTGTCCAAGGCACCTGAAGCAACTGAGATCCCTGAAGCGGGTCAAGCCTCTGAGGCGGCTGAAGCTCCTTCTGCCCTTGGTGGGTCTAAGGCTCCTACAGGCCTAAAAGCACCTGAAGCAACTGAGCGCCTGCAAAAGATCATAACCGCGCGCGGGGCCGCGTCACGGCGAGAAGCCGAGCGGCTCATTCAGGAAGGGCGGGTTACAGTAAACGGCATAGCGGCGCGCATAGGCGACAGGGCAGACCCGGCCGCAGATGAGATCCGGATCGACGGGGCGCTCCTAAAGCCTTCCGACAAACCGCTATATATAATGCTGAACAAACCCCGAGGGTATATCACAACCGCAAAAGACGACAGAGGCAGGCAAACAGCAGTTGACCTTGTAAGCGGCGCCGGCGCGAGGGTATACCCTGTCGGCAGGTTGGACATGGAGTCTGAAGGCCTGCTCCTCCTGACGAACGACGGAGACTTCGCCAACTCGGTAATGCACCCTTCAAACAACAAGATAAAGCTGTACGAAGTCCGCGTCACGGGCAACATAGCGGAAGGCGCTAGGCTCATGCGCGGGCCGGTATCTATTGGCGATCACATTGTCAAGGCTGAGTCCATCGCCATAAAAAGCGAAGATACACGGGGCGGGGTGCTGACAGTAGGGATCGTCGAAGGCCGGAACAGGCAAGTGCGAAGAATGTGCGAGAGCTGCTCCTTAAAGGTACTGTCGCTTAAGCGCATAGCCATTGGCAGCCTGGAACTCGGCTCTCTTAAGGCAGGCGCCTGGCGTCACCTCACAAAGGAAGAAGTGGCAGCATTGAACGAAGAAAGAAGTCCGATAATATGAAAAAGGCATTTTGCGTCCTGCTGGTAATCTTGCTGATCCTCAGCTCAGCCGCGTGCGGGAACAAGGAAGAGCCCGGCGAGAGCAGCATGGATTCGATGAATTCCGCGCAATCCGGGAATCCTGCGGAATCCACGGAATCCGGGGGTGACAGCGATACCGGAGGCGACCTTGAGCTCGACGATGACGGCGACCTGACCATTGAGGACATCCTGCAATCCGCCTGGGGAACAGATCCGGATGGCGAGACTGAAACCGCGCCCGAAGAGCCGCCCCTAGACCCTTCGCCTTACCCCGACTTTCCGACTCCCGAACACAGCGTACTCAACTTCGCCGGCATGGACTGGCTTGTGCTGGAAACAGGGGATGGCAAAGCATTGATCATGAGCGTCGACATTATCGACTTCCTGCCATACAGGCTCGGGAACTTCTCTGATGTGACCTGGAGAGACAGCATGGTGCGCACCTGGCTCAACGGGACATTCTATGATGAGACTTTTTCTGCCGATGAGAAAGCATGGATATTGGACTCACAAATCACGAATGACAATAACCCATGGTTCGGCACGTACGGGGGCGCCGAAACTACCGATAAACTCTTCCTCCTGAGCATCGAAGAGACGGTGCGATACTTCGGGGACAGCGGATTCCTGGCGACGCGCACTGACGAGGATGTTTGGAGCGTCGACGACAAGTACAACGAAGCGCGCATAGCCGTATATATTGAAACGGACTACAAGTTCATGTGGTGGCTGCGCTCGCCCGGCAACAACGGCATGTACGCCGCATACGTCGATAACGACGGGACAATAAGCGTCAGCGGCCTGTTCATAGGCGAGAGCGGCGGAGGGATACGCCCCGCCATGTGGATAATGATATAGCGGAGGCAAAACATTGGAAAACAAAAGCATAGCATTGGACGGGCCTGCCGGAGCGGGAAAAAGCACTCTGTCGAAAATGGCGTCTAAACGTTTCGGCCTTATATATGTCGATACCGGCGCGCTTTACAGGTGCGTCGGTCTGTATGTACTGCGCAAAGGCGTAGAGCCAAGGGACGAAGCAAGCGTAAAAGCGCTCCTGCCGGAAATCTCTCCTGTTATGAAATACGATGACGATGGCGTGCAGCGCATGTACTTGGGCGGCGAAGACGTCACGGAGGAGATACGCATGCCGGAAGTATCCTCGTATGCCTCGGACGTATCAGCCCTGCCGCCCGTGAGGGAGTACCTGCTGTCGCAGCAGCGGCGCATGGCGGAAGAATATGACGTCATCATGGACGGGCGCGACATCGGCACGGTGATAATGCCGAAAGCGGGCTTGAAGGTATTCCTGACAGCGGAGCCGGAAGTCAGGGCGAGGCGAAGGTACCTTGAGCTCCGCGAGAAAGGTATCGGGACGACGCCCGAAAAGGTGCTCGAGGAAATGGCGCAGCGCGACAAGAACGACAGCGAGCGCGACGTCGCCCCGCTGAGGGCCGCTGATGATGCGGTGATACTTGACACTACGAATATGGATCTGGGAGAGAGCTTCGAGGCGCTGTGCGCGCTTATCTCCGGGAGACTCGGTGCTTAGGCGATGGCAAAAAACATTACACAGGCTCCTGCGAGGAGCTCATTGTTTTACAGATGCTGCTACAGGCTTGCGCGCTTCTCCATAGGGATATTCTACCCGCTAAGGTTTGAAGGTGCGGGCAAGCTCCCTGAAGCAGCCGCGCTCGTCTGCGCGAACCATTCCAGCAATATAGACCCATTTTTCATCGCGTTCGCCTACGGGATCAACCGCCAGGTTCATATTATCGCGAAGGTGGAACTGTTCAGGATACCTCTAATCTCGCAAATACTGAGAAAACTGAATATGATCAGCGTAGACAGAAGCAAGTCCGACATGATAACCGTAAAAGAATCCCTGGGGTACATGAAAAACGGGGAAGCAGTCGCGATCTTTCCCGAAGGCACCCGCGCCATGGAAGACGATTCCGTCGCTGCGAAGTCCGGAGCTATCAAGCTCGCTGAGCGGGCCAAGGCGCCTCTCGTGCCTGTTTTTATCCCCAGAAAAAAGCCGATATTCAGGCGTGTGGTCGTCAAAATCGGAGAACCGTACTATCTGCCCGCGCAGAGGGAGAAAAGAACGCAGGAAGATTACAATATCTTAATATTGGAGCTTATGAAGCAGATTGCGGAGCTTGGCGGCGAACCGGACCCGGCGGGGAGCGCTGCGCCATGAGAGTCCTGACCGCGAAGTCCGCGGGCTTTTGCTTTGGGGTGCGAAGGGCGGTTAACCTTTGCGAAAAAGCCTCGGATGACTACCCGGGATGCGTCACGCTCGGGCCTATAATCCACAACGAGCACGTAATAAGCTGCCTTGAGGGAAAAGGCGTACGCGCCGTGCCGGGCGTCGAGGATGTGCCGCAGGGCGCCGCAGTAATTATCAGGTCGCACGGTGTGGGGAAAAGAGAGTATGACGAACTGTCGAAAACAGGCGCGGTAATCATCGACGCGACATGCCCCGATGTGAAGAAAATTCACGAACTTGTGAGCGCCGCGTCAGCATTGGGGCGCTTGCCGGTAATTATAGGGGAGCGCAGGCACAAGGAAGTAACGGCCATAGCCGGCTGGTGCGAAAGATGCGAGGTTTTTGAAACTGCAGCGGAGCTGTCGAGCTGGCTCTCGCACGGTACGAACGCGGACATTCCTGTATCGCTTGTCTTTCAAACCACTAACACAAAAGCAACCTATGACGAATGCGCTGAAATAATAAAAAAAGAGTGTACAAACTACGAAATATTTGATACAATATGTAAATCTACGTGTAAACGCCAGCAGGAGGCTGCGCAACTGTCGGCAACGGCGGATATTATGGTCGTCGTTGGCGGCAAAGACAGCGCCAATAGCATCCGGCTTGCGGACATCTGCAGGGAACATTGTTCGAGAGTCATTTTCGCGCAGAGCGCCGACGATCTGAGGCCTGCTGATTTCCGCGCGTCTGACACCGTCGGGATAACAGCCGGCGCGTCGACTCCGGCGTGGATAATTAAGGAGGTCATCTTTAAGATGAGCGAAGAAAACATTTTTGACGAGACCACAGCCACCGAAGAGCCGGTAGCCGTGGAAGAGCCGGTTGCTGCGGAAGAGCCGGTAGCTGAAGAAGAACCGGTAGCCGAGGAAGAGCCGATTGCCGAGGAAGAACCGGTAGCCGTGGAAGAGCCGGTTGCTGAAGAAGAATCGGTCGCCGAGGAAGAGCCGGTCGCCGAAGAAGAGCCGGTTGCTGCGGAAGAACCGGTAGCCGAGGAAGAGCCGGTCGCCGAGGAAGAGCCGGTTGCTGCGGAAGAACCGGAGCCTTGGGCTGCCGCTGTATTTGACGCGCCGGGCGAGATGATTCCCGAAGCTTCAAGCGGCGATTCGGAGCAGGATGGCGGCGAAACCACTGAACCGGCCGGCGAAGCCGGGCAGGCAGAAGCAGCCGAACCTGCACAACAGACTGATAGCGAGGCAGCGGACGACGAAGACCGGGCAGCAGATGAAGCAAATGCGGCCACAGAGTCATTCGAAGAAATGCTCGAAAAGTCAATCAAGACTTTACATACAGGCGAAAAAGTCAAAGGTATCGTCACTTCGATCACCTCTACAGAGGTATCGGTCGACCTGGGCGCCAAGCAGTCCGGTTACATCCCGATAAACGAGTTTGCCAACGAGTCGAACTCAAATATAGAAGATATAATCAAAATCGGCGACACTATCGAGACGTTCGTCCTGAGGGTCAACGACGTCGAGGGCATGGTCATGCTCTCGAAGAAAAGGCTCGACGCTATCAGGAACTGGGACGATATCGAAGCCGCAAGGGAAGCGAAGACTATTGTCGAGGGCGTCGTCACCGAGGAGAACAAAGGCGGGGTCGTAGCGAACGTCAAAGGCATTCGCGTATTCGTGCCCGCTTCACAGACAGGGCTCCCCAAGTCGGTTCCCATGACTCAGCTCCTGAGGAAGAACGTCAGGCTGCGCATAACGGAAGTCAATCCGTCGAGAAGGCGCGTCGTGGGTTCTATACGGATGGTGCAGGTCGAAGAGCGCCGGGAGAAGTCCGAACGGCTCTGGAACGAGATAGAAGTCGGGAAGCAGTTCGACGGCGTCGTCAAGTCCATGACTTCATACGGCGTGTTCGTAGATATTGGCGGTGTCGACGGCATGGTCCACATATCGGAACTCAGTTGGACGCGCGTCAAACAGCCCTCGGACGTCCTTTCGGTAGGCGACGAAGTCTCAGTCTATGTGCTCGCCTTCGACAAGGAGAACAGGAAAATCTCGCTCGGCTACAAGAAAAGCGAAGATAACCCGTGGACAAGGTTTGCGGCGCAGAACGCCGTCGGCGACGTCGTAAGCGTGAAAATCGTAAAGATGATGCCCTTCGGCGCATTCGCGCAGATATGCCCGGGAGTGGACGGGCTGATCCACATCTCGCAAATCACGGATCACAGGATTGGGCTTCCATCTGAAGTGCTATCCGACGGGCAGGTACTCGACGTCAAAATCACAGAGATAGACAACACGCGCAAGAAAGTCTCACTCAGCGCACGCGCGCTCATGGATCCCTCGTCGCAACCTCTTGCAGATGATGACGAAGAGCCGGAGGAGGACGATGGGGACAACACCCCTGTCGTCGTGTACGATACAGATTCGCAGCTCCACAAAGACGGCGCTTTCGAAGATGGCGAAGCAGAAGGCGATGCCGGCGAGCCGGAACCCGAGCCTGAGCCGGAGCCCGAACCTGAACCTGAGCCGGAGCCCGAACCTGAGCCGGAGCCGGAGCCCGAACCTGAGCCGGAGCCGGAGCCCGAACCCGAACCCGAACCCGAACCCGAGCCGGAGCCCGAACCTGAACCTGAACCTGAACCTGAGCCGGAGCCCGAACCTGAGCCGGAGCTCGAACCCGAGCCGGAACCTGAACCTGAGCCCGAACCGGCAGAAAAGGAAGAGTAGGAGATATTTTGATGTTTTGCGTCGGCGACAAGATCGCCCATCCCATGCACGGCGCTGGGGTTATCGACAGCATAGAAGAAAGAAAAATGAATGGCTGCACGCGTCTTTACTACATTTTAAAGATGCCGGCCGGCGGGATGGTCGTCATGATCCCGACCGAAAGCACGGAACAGATAGGCGTGCGCCCGATTGTCGGCTCTGATGAAGCTGACGAGCTCATTGCCTCTATTCCGGAGATCAGGATTGAAATGACTTCCAACTGGAACAGGCGCTACCGCGAGAACATGCAAAGGCTAAAGAGCGGCGACCTGCACGAAGTCGCATGCGTCGTAAAGGGCCTTATGACAAGGGAGATAGAAAAGGGGCTGTCAACAGGCGAGAGGAAAATGCTCCATTCAGCCAAGCAGATACTTATCTCGGAGATCGTCCTTTCAAAAACGCTTACGTATGAGGAAGTCGAGACCAGGCTAAACGAAGCTCTGGCATAGCGTCTGCACCGATTGTGCCATACCGAAAACGGGGGTGAGTATACCGCCGTTTTCTTATAGGGAGCGCGAGGATTACTGAGTAAACAAAGCTAATTAAGTCAACAACCATATGAAAAGGAGCATACTACAATGAGTATCAGAATTAAGCGATACATATCCGTATTACTAACGCTTGTGATGTGCCTGGGACTGATACAAACCAGTGCATTTGCGTTCTCCTATGACCTCGGGAGCTACCCTCCATTCCCGGACGACGACATTGGCGCGCCCGGCTATGAAGCGCAAGAGGCAGCATACACGATAACGAACTACAAGTACTTCCTGTTTGCCGAGTACCCGGAGATATTCCCGCTGTCGCACGGCGCGCTAGGCCAGGGCACGACCGGCGAGGAGCTCTACCCGATGATCCCGGGCTGGAGCGAAGCCTTCATCTTCGAGTTCGTTGTCGAGCAGTCGCAAGAGATCCGCCTCGAGCTTTGGAGCATCACCCCGGGCGCGAACCCCGGCGACCCGCCGCAAGCGGCTGAGTACCTGGGACTAATCGCTTCAGGGTTCTGCGAAGGGCAGTGGGGCGACCTCGCTGACCGCGAGACGGGCGAGAAGCCCGGCGAGAAATGGTTCGGGGCTCCGGAAGGCGAGCCAACATGGGGCGACGAGAAGCCGGTGGCGAACCGGCTGTACTGGGACGGCACGTACTGGGACCATGACGACGAAGCGTTCGTGCTGCCCGGCATAGGAAACAGCGGCTGGGACGGCGTTCAAAAGGAGTTCGAGTTCATAGTAAGGTTCCAGCCCACGGACGAAGACACGAAGATATGGCAGACCGACCTGCCGATAAGGATAGACTACAGCGAAGAAGCGATAGCGAAGAACGCCAGCCTACGCGCTGACATCATCAGCGATATAGAAAAAGGGATAATCCCCAGCTACAGCAAAGACCCTGTCTTCATGCCCACAGGTAACTTCATATGGGATTACACAGACTTCGCTGTATTCGGGGCGCAGCCGCTTGAGTTCGCCCGCCATTACAACGCGCAGGACGGCAAGGACGGCGAGCTCGGCTACGGCTGGAGGCACAGCTACTCGTACAGCGTAGAGGAAAGCAGGCTGTTCGCGACAGTATACCTCGAAGACGGGCTCAGCGTATCGTACACTAAGAACAGGGACGGCACGTTCACAGGCTCTGAAGGCAAGCCGTACACCCTCGAACCCGAAAACGGGGGCTACCTGTTCACGACCCTGGACAAGACGCAGTACCGCTTCGGCCCGAACGGGCTGCTGGCATCAATAACGGACGTATCAGGCAATATAACAACGATAACCCGCAGCGGAGACGAGATAACCACAGTATCCAACAGGAGCGGTACGCTCAGCTTCACATACACGAACGGCAGGATAACGGCGATAGCCGACCAGACAGGCCGCACGGTAAACTACACCTACGACTCAAACGGCGACCTCGTATCGTTCAAGAACGCTGACAACGACACGCTGGACTATACCTACGACAACCACCTCATGACCGAAGTCTCCGACTTCAACGGCAACGCCTACCTGCAAAACACGTACGACAGCCTCGGCAGGGTGACGTCGCAATACCTCGCGGGCGAAGGCACGTCCCACTACGCCTACGACTTTGACAACAGGGTATCCACATGGACAGACCCGGCAGGCGCAGTCAAGACATACTGGTACGACGAGAACTTCCGCGTAACTGCATACGCCGACGCTGCAGGTGGCATGCACTACGAGTACACGAACGGCAGGCTGACTAAAGCTACGGACAGGATAGGCAACGAAACGAGCTACGCCTACGACTCGAACGGCAACACCTCAGCGATAACATACCCTGACGGAACGACGGAGCAGTACCTTTACAACACCCTGAACCTCGTCACATGGGCGAAGGCCCGCGACGGCTCAACAACGACATACGCATACGACCAGCGCGGGAACCTGACCGCCTACACCGACGAGCGGGGCAACACGCGCAGCTTCACGTACGACTCGGCAAACAACATGCTCACGAGCGCCGACGCGATGGGTAACGTGACGACGTACACCTACGACTCCAAAGGCAACGTGCTAACGGCGGAAGACCCCCTGCACAACGTCACGAGCTACGCATACGACAATCAGGGGAGGCTCATAACTAAGCAGAACCCCGACGGCTCACAAACAGCCTATGAATACACTACTGCGGGCAAGCTCGTCAAGATCACCGACCCATACGGCAACGAGACCGAATACACGGTCAACGGCAACGGGTACGGCGACGGCAGCGCGGACCCGATGGGCTTCTCCACGACAACGGCCTACAACGAGCAGAACAAGCCGACAAGCATCACCGACGCGGAAGGCAACACGACGACATACTCCTACGACTCTGCGGGGCAGATGATAACGACGACCGACGCGCTCGGTAACACGGTAAGCTACGCATACGACCTCGCAGGGCGCATGACCGGCATGACGGACGCCATGGGCAGCTCGTGGAGCTACTCATACGACGCGCAAGGGCGCATGACCGCAACCACAGACCCGCTGAGCAACAGCACGGGCGCTACTTACGACTCCATGGGTCGCCGAAAGACGAGCACGAACGCAAGGGGCTACTCAACGTCCTACGCATACGACGCAATGGGGCGCGCAACGAAAGAGACAGACGCCCTCGGCAATTACTCGCTAAACGTATACGACGCAGTAGGCAACCTCATAGAGCAATACGACAAGAACGGCAACAAATGGGAGTATACCTACGACGCCAACAACCGCCTGACAGAAGCTACGGACCCGCTGGGGTACGCAACCGCATATACATACGACGCAAACGGGCAATGCACGAAGACGACCACCGCGCTCGGGGCGCAGCAGAAGTCGTACTACGACTCCATGGGCAGGCTCGTAATGAGCGCAGACGCGCAAGGCAACGAAACCGGGTACATATACGACCTGCTCGGCAGGCAGACAGAAGTGCGCTACGCCGACGGCACATACTCGCAAAGCGAGTACAACGCCAACGGCTGGCTCATAACCTCTACAGCGAAGGACGGCGGCATAACGAGCTACACGTACAACAACAACGGCCGGATCCTGACCATAACCGACGCGCTGGGCGGAGTCACGAGCTACGTATACGACGCGCTCGGGCGCACGGTGCTCGTAACGGACGCAATGGGCGGAGAGACAGCTACGCAGTACGACTCGAACGGGAACATCCTGTCAGTTACCGACGCGCTCGGAGGAACGACAAGCTACGAATACGACGCATTAGGCAGGGTGACGAAGATAACAGACCCGATGGGCGGCGAGACTCTCACGGAATATGACGCGAACGGCAACGTAGCCAAAGCGACGAACGCCGACGGCGGCGAGGTACTCTACAGCTACGACGAGCTCGACAGGCTCACCGGCTACACGGACGCAGAAGGAGCAACGTTCAGCTTCACATACGACGCGAACGGCAACGCGCTCTCAACGACAGACGGCAGGGGCAACACGAGCTATACGGCATACGACGGGCTCAACAGGGCGTCTGCCAACACGGACGCGGCAGGCGGCACGACCACGACAACCTACGACGCAGACGGGCGCGCAGCCTCTTCGACTGACGCGATGGGCGCGCAGACGAGCTACGCCTACGACCTCAACGGGAACATGACCCTCATAACAGACGCTCTCGGAAACGAGACAGCGCTCACCTACGACTCCATGAACCGCATAGCGAGCATGACCGACGCAAGGGGAGCAGTGACTGCATACGCCTACGACTCCATGGGGCGAGTGGCAACCAAGACGGACGCCCTCGGCGGAGTCACGATTTACGCCTACGACCTGCTCGGCAGGCTCATTTCAGAGACGAACGAGCTTGGCAAGACCACGCACTATACCTACGACGCATTAGGCAGGGTACTGACCGTCACGAACCCCCTTAACAAGGTCGACAGCTTCACCTACGACGCCCTCGGCAGGATAAAGACGGTAACTGACAAGAACGGCAACGTCACATCATACAACTACGATGCAAACGGGAATATAATAGAGACGATAGACGCGCTAAGCAACAGCAGCTACTTCGAGTACGACGCCATGAACAGGCTCACCAAGGTGACTCTCTACCGCAAGGACACGCTCCACAACGTATACGAAGCTCAGATAACGCTCTACAGGTACGACTACCGCGGGCTCGTCACCATGGAGATCAACGCAGCAGGCCTGGAGACGCAGTACGAGTACGACGCAAACGGCAACCTCGTGACAAAGGAGGACGCGGACGGCTACGTGACTTCATTCAGCTATGACGCCCGCAACTTCGTAGAGGCGATCAACTACTCCGACGGCAGGAACGTGCTGTTCACATACGACGCCAACGGCGGACTGGTGCTCATGGAAGACTGGAACGGCGCCACCGGCTTCGAGCTGGACCTCCTCGGCCGCATAACGAGCGTCAACGACCATAACAACCAAACAGTAAGCTATACATACGATGCAGTATCGAACCAAACGGGCGTCACCTATCCCGACAGCACGGTCGCAGAATACACCTACGACCTCCTCGGCAGGCTGACGAACGTCAATGACGCGGAGAACCAGGACACGACGTACACTTACGACGCAGGGAGCAGGCTCACAGCCATGAGCTACCCCAATGGCTGGAACGAGACGTATGAATACGACGCTGCAGGGCAGCTCCTGCGCCAGTACACGACAGACCCGTCAAACGCCAACAACAAAGCCGTGGAGAGGACCTATTTGTACGACGCGCAGGGCAACGTCATAGCCGAGTACCGCAGCGGCTCTCACGGCATGGAGAGGTACAACCTCGCCCATACCTACGACGCCCTTAACAGGCTGACGGGCACTACGGGCGACCAGGGCTATAAGGCTCACGCATACACATACGACAGCCTCGGGAACCTCACCTACGAGCAAGTGCAAAACAAAGGCACGGAGTACTGGTACAACAACCTCAACCAGCAGGTACAGAAGAAGGTAGACAACAAAGACACGTACGTCTACACATACGACAACAGGGGCAACCTAATAGAAGGCGTCTACCAGAAGAGCCAGAACAGCAGCACAGTAGAAGCCTACGAGTACGACGCGACGAACCGAATGGTGGCGGGCATAAACGACATCGGCGAAATCAGCATGTACCACTACAACGGGCTCGGCTACCTCATAGGGCAGACGATGATCGTCAAGAAGAACGCATACGGCTACACAAACGTAAACGACATCACGGGCATATATACATTCGAGGACTTCTACGCCGAATACTCCTACCAGATCGGATCGTACATCACGAACGTCGTGGACAACATCTACCAGACTATGGGCGGAGGGGTGCTTCTCCCCTGGCAAGGCGGAGGCAAACCTATAGGCGGGAGTTTCCCGATAGGCGAAGACTTCCCGATAGACGAACAGCCGCTCATAATCTACCTCGACCCCGAGATTGGGTTTGAAGAAGGCGAAGTGGCGTACAGGCTGCCACAGGACCTCGTCACCATCATGGGTAACGGCGGCAACCAGACTACAGCCATAACTAAAGACTACGTCATTGACTATACGAGCGCGCTGAAGAACGTGCTCATTGAGACAGAGACGGGAGGCTTGACATACCGCTTTACCTACGGGCTTGAGAAACTGAGCGCCGTAGTGTACGGCATAAGCAGTGGAGCCGGTAGCGTGCAGCAGACATACGAGTACCCGAACGGCAGCGCAAACGTCGTGAAGCTCTGGTACCACCACAGCCGCCTTGGGACGACAGACTTCCTCACCGACAACGTGCAGGGCAAAGTGACAAGCTACACGGCCTACGACGACTGGGGCGCCCTCACGATGAAGACGATAATCAAGCTCGGAACACGCGAGCTCGACCTCGTGACTGAGTACACGGTACACCGGTACGACCTGGTGCTGGGGGTGTACTACGCCAGGGCAAGGATGTACGATGCTGCGGATCGAAGGTTCATGGCGGTGGATCCGATGAGAGATGGTAATAACTTGTATGCCTATTTGTAGAAATGCACAATAAATGATAACAACAAAGTCACAATAAACACGGATACGGAAAGAGCGAGAAGCAGAATAAGCGCAAATGTTGCACATAAAAAGCGCAAGCAAATGCGCTTTATGTGCAACAGGGTGGAGAGGCAGGAAAGAGCGATGAGCGGCTGCAGCGAAGGGCGAACGCGGATCGAGGGCGCCGCCACCCGCGAGGCAAAAAGGAAGAAGGACAATACCTCGCGACTGAAATCGCGTACGGAATCCGGGCGGTCGAGCAGGGGCGATAACACCCCCATCCGCGTCACTCCCCGCAGCAAGGGCATCTGCGGCAGGCCTGCCCTGGCACGGCCCCGTCATAAGCCTTTTTCAGTTCGCGGATGTCGTTGACGAACGAGTCCTCGCACCACCACATCGCGTCGGCCAGGCGGTTCGGGTACGTGGAAGCGTAGTAAATGAAGTCATCCAGTATCCTTAGCCCGGCCCCACAGACATCAATAATCATTCAGTCAGCCCCCGATCTAGTACGCATATTTGAGATCGTCGATTGCGCATACAAGAAATCCGATGGCGAATTCGCACTCGCTGCACGCCTCCTCGGCCGCGCCGTATCTGCGATGGGAGCCGCCTCCGGGGTCAAGGTCGAGCCTGTCCAGCTCATCCGAACGGCGGCACAGCTCGGATTCTTCGGCGTCGCGGAGCAAGCGGAGCAGCGCGAGGGCGATGCCCGCCGTCAAGCAACGGGACTTGCGGCTTGCGGACAGGAGCGCTCTCAGCATCTTTTTCATTTAGGCGTCACTTCTTTCGTTGTAGCAATTTTCCTGGCGGCGCAGCGGCGGCAGTGGCGGGCAATGCCCGGGCGTCAAAGCAGGGAGACCTCGTTTTTTGC
>WRJQ01000012.1 GCA_009778485.1 Oscillospiraceae bacterium | reverse complement strand
TTTTAAACATTCGTTTAGAAAACCACCTTGACTTATCTCGTCGGAGCGTGCGGTGATGCACTACGCGTCGGTATACCACTTATCGCCTGAAACATCATCAAATGGATTTGGCAAGCCGCTCACGGTTTCAGAGCGTTGATCGGGACGACGTATATACCATCGTCGCGCACCCTGCCGTAGCCGCCGCCGGTTATCACGCACATGCAAGCGGGCGGCTCCGCGCCGTTTACCATAAGCTTGTTGCAGACTGACTTCAGCGTTCGAGCCGCGTCTTCGACCTGGTGTTCTCCAAGTTTTACTTCAAAAGCGCCCCACGCGCCGTTCGGCATTTCAATGATGGCGTCTATTTCAGCATTGCCGTTATCCCTGTAATGATATACTGTTCCACCATAGCGCCCCGCATAAACGGCAAGGTCACGAAGGCACAGGTTCTCAAACAGGAATCCAAAGGTGTTCAAGTCGCGGGATAAGTGTTCTCCGGAGAGTCCGAGCGCGGCGACGGCTAGAGACGGGTCGGCAAAGATCCTTTTTGGAGCCGTGCGAATCCTCGTTTTTGATTTGATACCGGGATTCCAGCCGCATATATCCTCTATCAGGAAGATGCGCTTCAAGTCGTCTATGTAACCGGACACCGTTTGCCTCGAAAGACTGACTTCATTTTCATCTTGAAACCGCCTGTTGTCGCCGTCGACGTCAAGCGTCAGCGTTGAAATACTTGCCGTTGTTGAGTTGTTCCTCGCAAGGGCGCGAATCAGCGTTTGAAGCTTTTGCGAGCTTCGTCTGGAAAATGAGTCGTTAAACAATTCGTTCTTCAGGATCATGTTGATGTAGGCGGTTGATACCCGGCCCGCCCGCTCAATGGGCAGCTTTAGCGTTTCCGGCCACCCTCCGCGTATTGTGACGTCAATCAATCGTTTCAGGCTCAAGTCGGCGGAAAACGGGGGGAGCGGTTCCTTATCGAATATGGCGCCAAGTGATACAACAGCGGAGGAGTCACCGGACTCGAACAGGCTCATCGGCCGCATACGGATAATTGTTATCCTGCCGGCGCCGCTGTGCGCGAATGCATCCCTGCGCGGCGTTACCGAGCCGGTCAGGATGTATTTTCCGAAGCCGGGCTCCTGGTCGATGTTGAATCTGACCGCATCCCAAATGCCCGGAACTTCCTGCCATTCGTCGATTAAGTGCGGGAGCTCGCCGTCAAGCGCAAGCGCGGGATTCAAGAGCGCCCTTTCGCGGTTGCTGAATCCGCCGGCGGGGTCCATTATGTAGCTTACACTGTTTGCGTATGTCAGCGACGTCCATGTTTTACCGCACCACTTCGGACCTTCTACAGAAATAGCGCCGAATACTTCAAGACTCTCCTCAATCTCGTTATCAACGATCCGTGGCAAGTAGCCTGTCCTTTTCAGTGTCATCTCACAATCCGCCTTTCTCCTGCTATGATAACACGTTTTTAACAAAAAGCAAATAAAACATTTAACAAAAAGCAAATAAAAAAATTAACAGGTTGATTGCCATTCGAAGTGCAAGATAGTGGGCGATAACTCTGTGCAATAAGTCTGACAGTGCTGAGAAATGTTGCATTTCGAACCGAGACATGGCATACTTTATAGAGAAGCAAAATCGATGTACTTACCCGGTAGTAAGGAGGGGGCGCTAATGCCGGAAAGCAACGGCAACGGTAGAGTGTCGAAATACACTATAATGCATGAAGATACCCCTGTTCTGCTGTTTGACAGAAAAGGGGATGCAGTCACGGTATACGAGCCTAAATATCTACCCTTTGCGCTCAGGAACCTCGATCCTATCCGTCCCGTCGATGCCTTTGAATGGATAGCAACCCGCCTTGAAAATGTGCAGCGTCCTTATATGAACATGGTGTACATCGCGCGAAAAGTTGGGCGCGACCGCGATAAGATGATTAAAGACAGTTCGGGGATTTCGTTTACGGACAACTTTTGGCTAAAAACTTCGGACATGGATCACACATGGAGCGAGCTGAGTTCGCTCAGGGACAAGAGCCGCGAGTTAAGCCTGTATGCACTTACCGGCAAAACGGATAATCCGGCGGAGCTTCTTTCGGGGCACACCTCTTTATTCACGACGAAAGGTTTTTTCACGAAAGCAATAATCGGCGAAAACCTTGTGAAGCTGCGTGAGGAAGCGGAGCTCGAGTATCCCGCGTACTTGTTTGGCGAGCAAATCGGCATATCTGTCGCAAAATGTGAGCTGGACGGCGATTTCGTGAATATAGAGCTGTTCACCAATGAAAAAATATCTCTTGTTCACGCGGCGGAACTAAAACGGTACTTTGATACGGACGAAGAAATCTATAACGAGTTCGTAAGAATTGGGAGAAAGGACATTGCGGCACAGATCGAGCGTTTGTATATCTTCAATTACCTTATCGGGAACCCGGATATGCACGATGAGAACACGGGCGTTCTGTACGATGCAAAGACCTTTGAGTTTATCTCTCTTGCGCCGTGCTACGACCACAATATTGCGTTTAACATAGAGTTTATGGGTGTTAGCAATGCAACGAAGGGGCGAAGCTCTCTATTACCGCTTGATGACTGGTCAAAGCGGTTCATCAAGAACCACGACGATATTGTAGAAAGATTACAATCGGTGGATTACAGCGAAATAAGAAAATATGTTCCGGCGGAGCGGTTTGCGGAGTCTCAGGCACGAATCAAGGAGTTGTTGGAATAGTAAATCGTTCGCAACTGTTCAGGTACCCCCTGGAGGTAGTGGGTACCTGAACAAACACAATCGTTCAATAATAGCTCTCTTCTTTGCCCTCTTCTCTCAGCGACACGAAAATCGGGAACTGCAAGCTGTGCAGCCCGGTTTTCTTATCGCTGCTCTCTTCTTTGTACTTGACTTCGATAACGCGCCCGGGGAGGTCGCCGCGCATCTCCCAGAACTCGCTGCGCTGCTCGTCAGTCATGCCGGAGCCGACATTCAGGCTGTTACCTTTGTAGTCGACTACGAACGCGCCGAGCATACCGGAAAGCCGCCCCCCGCCTTCCTCGACGGATGTCACGACCAGGTCTACCGTGTAGAAGCGCTTGACCTTAAGAATCCCATTGTGCCTTTTCCTATAGTACTTGCTGTCCCTGTTGAGCATCAAGCCTTCTTTATCCTCGCTGACCATAATATCAAGGTAGCGATCTATTTCAGAGACGTCGTCGCCGGAGTAGAGGCTGCTTATTATTTCGAGCGACCTCAGCCCGGCGGCTTTCGCGCGCTCGCGCAAATCGCCCATGAAAGCCAGGCGTTCCTTATATGACAGCTTGCTTTCTCCTTCGATGAAATCTGCCACAGGCAGCACGTCGAACACGATTAGCTTTATCTCGCCTTTATCGGCGTCGTCCTGGCTGAGTATGCCTGTGCCTATTCTGAAGTTCTCGTTGTCGGACAGCCCTTCGCTGTTGTCGCGGACCAGCTCGCCGTCGAGCACCCAGTCTTCCGCGTCGGGGAGTATCGTGCAGATATCGCTGATTATATGGTCGAGGCCCGCAAACTCTTTGCCCTGGCGGCTTATCAGCTTCCTCTCGAAAAATGTCCCGCGGACTCCGTTTAGCTTTTGGGAGAGGCTGAACCATTCGCCGGGTTTAAGCGGGGTCTTGTCGATTGTGTACGCCTGCTGGACTTCCCATTGCGGTATGAAACCGCTGCCGTAAACGCTGTTGACTGTCTTTGTGTCGCAGCCAAGGCGCGCGCTTCTTGTGATGATGCTCTCGTAGAACGCGCGCAGTTCAGGCGTTTGCTCTGAGAGGAAGGCGTGGATGTTGGCGATGACTTCATCGCTGCCCGTATTGTTCTCGAAAAGATACTGCATCAACTCATGAAAGGTGGGAAACTGCATCGTTGGCGCTTTTGCAGTTTCTTTGCTTATCTTTTTTGCGGATATGCCTGTTATAAAGAATGGGTTCAGCAGATAGCCGAGCATCAGTTTAAAGCATTCGTTCTCCGCGTTTTCCGACAGGATCTCTTTTTTCGCCAGGGTCGAGCTCGTAAGCGCAATGCGGCTGAACAGATTCATGGCTTCCGTGTTGCTGTATGCGTCTTCCATATTGGGTCAACTCCTTTTGAGGATGTGCTATTCTACCATCATGGCGGCAACGCGGCAACACATAAGTTGCCTTTTTCAGCAAAATGTGCCATAATCCTAGAGTACTAGGGGGGTGATTCATGTTGAGCGACTCTTTGCGCGAAAAAGCGCTGGAGCTTCCCATGCTCCCCGGCGTTTATATAATGAAAGACAAGCACAGCAAAGTGATTTACGTGGGCAAAGCGAAACAGTTGAAGAACAGGGTGAGCAGCTACTTCCACGGGGCGCATGACGTAAAGACGGCGGTCATGGTGTCGAAAATCTCTGACTTCGACGTAATCGTCTCGAACTCCGAGCATGAGGCTCTCGTGCTTGAAAACTCTTTGATCAAGCACCATATGCCCAAGTACAATATCAAACTCCGCGACGATAAAGGCTATCCGTATATTCGGGTAGATACGCGTGAAGAGTATCCGGTATTCACCATCGTCGGCAAGCCGGCGGACGACGGCGCTAAGTACCTCGGGCCGTACGGCGGCAGGGCGATTACGCGCGAAGCCATCGGCGCCGTGAGCAAAGCGCTGAGGATCCCGACTTGCGGTAAGAATCTCAGCAAATTGATTGGCAAGCAAAGACCCTGCCTGAACTACCACATGGGCGCATGCGACGCGTATTGCCAGGACGCCGCGCTGGCGGAGCGGTACAGGGAATCAGTGGCGACAGCGATCGACGCAATGCAAGGCAAGACTGCGGGAGTGAGCGCGAAACTGACGGAAGAGATGAACGAAGCCGCCGCCGGCCTACTGTATGAACTCGCCGCCGAGAAGCGCGACCGGCTGCGCGCGATAGCGCAGCTTGAGCAGAAGCAATTGGTGATCGCCGGATCGCTGGCGGACACAGACGTCGCAGGGTACTTCAGAGGCTCAGCGAGAAGCTGCTTTACCGTGCTGCATTATGTCAGCGGCAGGCTGATATCGAAAGACGCCGAGCTTTTCGATACGCCGATTGAAGAAGACCGTGACGCGATGTCAAGCATAGTAATGCAGTATTACGACAAGCGGGGCGTGCTGCCCGGCACTATATATCTGCCTGTGTCAACACCGGACGTCGAGCTGCTCAAGGCGTTCTTCACGGAGAAAGCCGGGCGCACAGTTGACATAATGCAGCCAAAGCGCGGCGACAAGGCAAAACTTGTCGAGACCGCGAACATGAACGCCAGGGAAGAGGTCGAGCGCGCTTCCACATACGAGGAGAAGACTCTAAAAACGCTGGAATGGCTGCGCGTCGCGCTGAAACTCGAAGCGCCGCCGGAGCGAGTCGAGGCGTATGACGTATCAAATACGGGCTCGTCGGATATTGTGGCATCCTTGACAGTCTTTATCAGGTGGAAGCCGGCCAAGAAGGAGTACAGGCGCTTCAAGATAAAAGCCGGGCAAGGCCAGGACGACTACGCAAGCATGGCGGAGGCGGTTTCAAGAAGAGTGGAAAGGTACCTCGCCGGCGACGAGAAGTTCGCGACCCTGCCCGACTTGATGCTTATTGACGGGGGCGAGGCGCACGCTGCGGCGGCAAAGTCTGTGCTCGAGGCGGCGGGGGTCGACTTGCCGGTGCTCGGGATGGTCAAGGACGATAAGCACAGAACCCGCGACCTTGTCACGCCGGAAGGGGAGAAGGTCGGCCTTTCAGCCAACCCGGCAGTATTCGCGCATATAGGCAGCATTCAGGAGGAGACGCACAGGTTCGCGATAGAGTACCACAGGAGCCTTCGTTCAAAGAACAGCATAAAATCCAAGCTCGACGAGATTGAGGGCATTGGTGAGAAACGCAGGAATGAGCTGCTCAAGCGTTTTGGGAGCATCCGCGCGATAGCGCGAGCGGAGAAAGATGAGCTGGCCGCGGTTGTGCCGGATAAAGTCGCGGAGAAAGTGCACGCGTACTTTCACGGCCAAGACAAACAGGAGAGCATGCCGGAAGGTGGGGGTAAGCATTGAGAGTTATAGCCGGTACTGCAGGCGGGCGCAGGTTAAAAGAACCGCAGGGGGAATCGATAAGGCCTACAAGCGACATGGTCAAAGAGGCCGTGTTCAACATTATCCAGTTCGATATCGAAGGGCGGAAAGTGCTCGATTTATTCGCGGGCACCGGGCAGATGGGCGTCGAAGCGCTCTCGAGGGGGGCGGGGAGCGTCGCGTTCGTGGATAGGGACCTGACCTCCGTCAGGCTTATCCGCCAGAACCTAAAACTGTGCGGTTTTGAGGAGGGCGCTTCGGTTTATGCGAGGGATGCGCTGACATACCTGAAGAGGTGCGAGCCTTTCGATATCATACTTATGGACCCGCCGTATAAGAGCGAACTGGCTGCTGCGGCCGTCGCAAGGATAATAGAATTTGACAAACTGAATGTAAATGGTATAATCATCTGCGAGACGCGCGCCGATATGCGTTCGCCCGAAGCCGCTTTGCCGTACGTCCTGCAAAAGGAGTACAGGTACGGGCAAGTAAAAATCGCAAGGTACGAAAGGCGCGAGACATAGAAGAGGTAATCGATGAATATTGCCGTATATCCGGGCAGCTTTGACCCGATAACACTCGGGCATCTCAATATAATCAGGCGGGCGGCCGCCGTATTCGACAAGCTGATTGTATGCGTGATGGTCAACTCCGGCAAGCGCCCAATGTTCAACCGGGACGAAAGGGTTGAACTCATAAAACGTACCGTTGAGAGGTTCTCCAACGTCGAAGTCGAGTGGTCCGAGAGCCTCCTTGTAGAGTTCATGCGGGAAAGAGACGCGAAGGTAATTATCAAAGGTTTGCGGGCGGTTTCCGACTTTGACTGGGAGTTCCAGATAGCGCTCGTCAACAGGAAGCTTGACAGCGGCATAGAGACTTTGTTCATGCCTTCAAGCGAGAGGTATACATACCTCAGTTCCTCTGTCGTCAAGGAAATGGCGAAATACGGCGCGGACCTCGAGACTTTCGTACCTAAGGAAATAATTCAGGATGTCATCAAGAAAGCTGAAGATGAGGGGTGGAGAGCCTAATGAGCAGTAGGATACCGGAGTTGCTGGAAATGCTGTACAGCATGATAACAGACGCTTGGGGATTCCCGCTGGGCGCGGAGAAATGCGTGATAGAGCGCGATAAAGCGCTTGATTTGCTTGACGAGATCCGGGCGCAGTTCCCGACCGAGATTGCCGAAGCGAACAGGCTTCTGGAAGCAAGGACGGACTTTATCAACAACGCCAAGCGCGAAGCGGAGAACATCAGGCACGCCGCCGAGGAACGCGCACACCAGCTCATCGACGAGCAGGAGATCACCAGGGAATCAATTACTAAAAGCAGGCAGATGCTGACAGCAGCCGAGACCAACTCTACCGAGCTGCGGCGGGTCGCAAACGAGTATGTCGACGATGCGATGATGCGTACGGAAGAGGCTCTGGCTGCCGCGCTTGAGGAGATAAGGCAGTCAAGGACAAAATTCCGCCAGGCGGCCAGGGCTGCCGCTCAAGCTCCGCTTCAGCCGGCCGCGCCGACTGTTCCTGCCGCGACTATTCAGCCGGCGCAAGCTCCGGCGCCTTTTGTCCCGGATCTTGACGACTAACTCCTAAAAGATGCAATAAAAATAAATTCTAGTTGTTTATCATTTTGATAAACAACTAGAATTTTTTTTCGTATTATTCGCTCTCCCATGAGACTCGTTTGTGTTCGCCGGTAATCGCGAACACGACCCATTCGGCAATATTCTCGGCATGGTCGCCGATCTTCTCGAAATACTTTGCAGCCATCATAAGGTCAAAAGCCTGATCTCCGTTGGCATTGTCGGCGCGGAACAGATCGATCAGGTCAGCCCTTGTACGAACGAACAGCGCGTCGACCTCGTCGTCCCGCTCTATCACCGCGCCTGCGAGCGCGAGATCCCGTTTGACGAATGCGTCGACAGCCTGGGTTACCATCCCCGCAGTGACCTCGGCCATCTGCGGGATGTGCGCCAGTTTGTCTGCGTACGGCGCTCCTGCCATGTGAATCGTGATTTCGGCGATGTCGGCAGCGTGGTCGCCTATTCGCTCCATGTCGTGAACCATCTGCAGAGCAGCCGAAATAAGGCGCAGGTCTCCGGCCACAGGCTGCTGATGAAGTAACAACTGAAGACAGAGCGACTCGATATCCCTCTCCTTATTATCTATTTCCGGGTCATACGCGACGGCCTTAGCCGCAAACTCGACGTTCTGCTCCTCCAACGCGCGAATCGCCAGCGCGATAGCTTCCTCGATCAGCGCGCCCATCTGTGTGAGCAGGTCGCTTAACTGTGTGAGTTTTTTCATATAGGCATTCCGCATTAACAAGACCTCCATGCGTATTCGTATCTCAACATCACATTACGCCTCGTATGTACTTCTGAGTCAGCTCCTGCTCAGGTTCCATGAACATTTTTCGCGTGGCGCCCCACTCAACGATCTCCCCCTGGTAGAAAAAGGCCGTATGGTCGGCGATGCGGCGGGCTTGCTCCATATTGTGCGTAACGATGATGATGGTATGCTCCTTTTTTATCTCCATGAGCAAATCCTCGATCTTGAAGGTTGAAATCGGATCCAGCGCCGAGCATGGCTCGTCAAAGAGCATGACCTCGGGGTCGAGCATGAGCGCACGGGCGATGCACAGCCGCTGCTGCTGGCCGCCGGATAATAATAGAGCCGCTTTGTGCACGCGGTCGCCAAGTTCTTCGTAGAGGCCGGCTTTGCGCAGGTTCTCCGCGGCCAGCGCCTCCATTGTTGAATTAGCGTCCTTGTAATGCTCCTTGACCGGCAGCAAAAGGTTTTGCATAACGGTCATAGGCAGGGGGTTGGGCTGTTGGAAAACCATCCCTATACCGCGGCGCAGCCGGCTGACGGCATTCCTGCCCCGCAGCCCGTAGACGTCGTGCTCGCCGACTGCGATAGTCCCGGTGCGGCTAAAGGAGGGAATCAGATCGTTCAAGCGGTTTATCGACCGCAGCAGCGTCGTCTTCCCGCAACCGGAAGGCCCGATGAATGCATAGATGCTGTTTTGGGGTATCTCCAGGTTGACGTCTTTCAGCGCCTGCTTATCTGCGTAATACGCATTGAAGCTTTTCATGCTAACGCTTGAGCCCATCTCACACCTCCTCCCTCGTATTGCGCCCTGCCAGGTATCCGATCAGGGCGGTGACGGCATTGAGGACGATTATGAGGGCCATCAGCACGAGCGACGCGCCGAACGCGACTGTAAAGTTGTTGCCCTCCCCGGCGGGGGAGGTGTAGTAAATATAGCTGGTCAAGGTCGCGCCGCTGTTTCTCAAGGTGGCCAGCCAGTTCGGCGGCCAGTACCACGGGCGCGGCCCGGGCATGCGTATTGAGCCGCCGAGAGCCAGCCAGACGATAGCTGTGTCGCCTACAATGCGCCCCATTCCGAGGACGACGCCGGTCACCAGTCCGGGTATGGACGACTTGATGGCTATTTTATTTATTGTGCGCCATTTCGAAGCCCCGAGCGCGTACGAACCTTCAATGTATGGTATTGGCACGGAGCGCAAGGCCTCCTCCATCGACTTTATTATAAAGGGCAGCACCATGATTGCCATAGCGATGCTTGCCACAAGGAACGAGCGGCCGAACGCCTTGACCACGACGCCATCCATGTTCTCGACCGGCGTGGATAGGAAGACAAGCGCCGGATTGGTGAATATGGCCAGCGAGAACAGCCCGATGACGACGGTCGGCACGCCGGAAAGAATGTCGATCGAGTAGCGGATTGCGCTTGTGAACCAGTTTTTCTTCGTGTAGAAGCACAGAAAGATAGCCGTCGCAAGCGAGAAGGGGAAGGCGACCAGGGTCCCAAGAGCTGTCAGCGCGACGGTGCCGAAGAGGGGCGTGATGATGCCTCCGGCCTCGGCGTTCATCGCAGAAGCATTGGGAGGGCTGAGCAGGAAGTCCATGGACACTACGCCGGCGCCCTCAGATACGACATTGACGATAATGAACAGACACACGCTGACAACCATCAACAGGGCGACAACGCAGTACGCAGTCCCGGCGCGAGAGGAAAAGGCGCGGCTTCTGTGCCTTGTCAGCCTGCCTCCGATATGCATCTCCGGAACCCGGGTTTTCGTTTCAGTCTGCATACCCCGCCCTCCTTCTCATGCGCCTCTCGATCAGTCGCGCCAGCGCCGAGAGGATAGCTCCCATCAGCAGAAGGATCGCCCCGCAGGCGAACAGCGCGCTCTCGACAGCCGGCGAGCTCATTGCCTCGCTCTTGTTGATGATAGCTGACGATAGCGGCAGGATAGGCGAGAGCATTGCGGCGAACCCATGCAGTATATTGGGGATGTATGCGGTGCCGCCGCAGACCATGGAGACCGCTATGGACTCGCCAATCCCGCGGCCCGCTCCCAAAATCATGCCCGCCACGATGCCGGAGCGGGCGGAGGGCAGCACGATCTTCCAGATAACGCGGAAGCGGCTCATGCCGAATGCGTACCCGATCTCGCGCCTGCTGTTCGGGACGGCGCGGATTGCGTCGATAGATAGTGATATGATGGTCGGTACGATCATAAAAGTCAGCACTATTGCGCTTGAGAGCATATTCCGGCCCGTCATCTGGAAGAACTCCAGATAGTCGATCTGCATGTCGACAGTTATGAAGAGCTTCTCTACCAGGGGTACCACCGCTATGACGCCTATCAGGCCGAAAACCACCGATGGGATAGACGCCAACAAGCGCACAATGGCCGTCAGCACGGTGGCCAGGCCCCGGGGCGCCATTTCGCATATAACGGCTGCCGCGCCTATTGCCAGCACACCGGCGGCCAGCAGGGCGAGCAGCGTCGATAGGAGAGTGCCGATTATTGGCGCCAGCATCCCGAATGTCAGCATGGGGTCGTCTGCTGACGAGGCAAAACCTTCCCTGATCTGCTGGTCGAAGCCGGTTTTAGTCAGAAGGCCAAAACCGCTGGCCTTGATGACCGGCATGGCCTTGCTGATGACAAAGTAGAAGATCAGCACAATGGCTATGATTGTGGCAGCCGATAGCATCTTTACTGAGTACTCCGGCAGGAGTTCCTTGATTTTCTTGCTCATGTGCGAGCCTATCCTCCTAAGGTGGGCTGCACCCCCAACCCAATGTACAATGCCAGAATTCAGGAGTCAGGAGTCAGAATATAGACGAGGGTTACGTAGTTTCGTGTTTTTTATTGTGTTAGTTTGCCTGTAAGGTACTAAGGCTGCACCTAGGAGCCTTGGACAAGGCTCCTAGGTGCAGCTCGTTTGCGTTATCGGATTGCGACGTAGCCCGCAGGCACCGTGATGTTGTTTTGGCAATAGTCGCTGCGCAGGAAATCTATCAGCATGGCATATACGCCGGTCGGGCGGCCCTTGGTAAAGACCCACAGGTCGCGGCTGATCGCGTATGCGCCGTTCTGGACAGTTGCGCGGCTGGGCGTGACGTTGTCAAGCGTGAGCGCCTTGACGGTGTTGTTGAGGTAGCCGATTGAGTCGTAGCCGATCGCGTTGGCATTGCCGGCTACCGCGTTGAGCAGCAGACCCGAGGAAGAGTGCGGCGTCGCGGTTGTCACGATGGAGTTGCCGCTGCCCAGCAGAAGCGACTGGACCGTGTCGAGGGTGCCCGAGCCGGCCTCGCGCGTCTGAACCAGGATGGGGGCGTTATTGCCGCCGACGTCTTTCCAGTTCTTGATTTTCCCTGTGAAGATGTCGATGGCTTGCTGCTTGGTCAGACCCTTTACCGGGTTGCTGGGGTGGACGATGATAGCGACCGCGTCCTTGGCGACGATGAAGGCGTCAAGCTCTCTCATGTCGTCTGCCGACATGGCGCTGCTTGACATGCCGATGTTGTTCGAGCCGCTCTTTGTGTCGTTCTTGCCGGTGCCCGACCCTCCGCCGGCCACTGAGATAGACAGGCCGGTGTTCTTGCCAATCAGGTAGTCGGCAGCCGCCTGCATGATGGGCTGGACAGTAGTCGAGCCTGTGACTACGACGTTGCCTTTCATGTTGGTGAAGTACTTTATAGTGGCTGTGGGCGTCGGCGTTGCCGAGTAGCTGACGTCGGCGCCGATCGCCTCGCTCAGGGCGCGTATGGGGATCATGGTGCTGCCGTTCTTGAGCTGGGCTGCCTGGACCGAGGTCTTACGCACGCCGTTGACCGTGAAGTCGCGGCTGCCGATTGTGAAGACAACGACGTAGCCCGCTGTCTTAATCGTGGCCTGCCGGCTCGTGCCGTTCCAGGAGACTTCCGCGCCCAGGAACTCGGTGGCGGCCCGCAGCGGGACGAAGGTTGTGCCACCCTCTACGAAGGGCGGGACGGTCGTTTTGACTTCGATGCCGTCGATGATGAGCTTGATGTCGGCGGCGCTGGCCGGGATAGCGGGGATCAGGGCGACGATCAGCATGAGAGCCATGGCTGCCGTCAAGAGTTTCTTCAGTGATTTCATCAGTAGTATCTCTCCTTATTATGGTATTAGTTCGATGATGTTCTGCGCGATATAGAACTTCTCTGTCGTGCGTATGTAGACGTTGACGCCCATGGACTCAATGATGTCCCCGTTCAGGATCACATAGTTTTTGCTCTCGGGGATTGTCATGGTCGTGCTGCCTTTTGTCACGATCATCACGGGGTTGTTGGGGTTGTCCTTGTTGATCTCCACGGCGGCGCCATTGGCCTTGAATGCGGCTTCGGCGTCGTTGTAGAGCTGTTTGCTCACTTCGCCCAGGTCGATGCCCCACACAGCGGCCGCGATGTTCGCTAGATCTGTGTTATCGATGGTGCCTGTGATGCGGTCGTCGCCCGGCAGGTAGGTGAATAGTATGAGATCCTCGCCGGTGTGGCCTGTGGTCGTCCAGCCGATGTTCGCGCGTTTTGAGATCATCGGGCCGACGCAGTAATTCATGCTGCCTGCCGGATACTCTTTAATCTCGGCGATCTCGTCTTCGGTCAGGTCGTCGATACCGTACCACTCGGACATGACTTCGACTATGTTCGTCCTATCTTCGTCAAACTTGTCTTCGATCCCTTCACCGGTCAGCTTGGCTTTGTACAGCGGCTCGATGAAGCGAGTGACGGGCGCGCTGTCATAGCCTACGGATGTGCCGTCGTCGCCGATTGTGATTCCGCCGCAGCCGTGGTCGGTGACGGCTATCACCATGGTCTGGCCATCGCTCTTTGCGAAGTCGAGAGCTACTCTGACTGCATCGTCAAAGGCGTTTACGTCTGAGATCACGCCAATCGGGTCGTTGGCATGGTTGGCCCAGTCGACCTTCGAGCCTTCAATCATTACATAGAAGCCGTTGGGGTTCTGCGACAGGATGTTCAGGGCGGCAGTCGTCATTTCTGCCAGGGACGGTTCCTCCGGTTTGAGTTCGAGGCGGTCCATCTCGTAGCGCATGGCGCTGTTGGAAGCAGAGGCGAACATACCCCAGGTTTTGCCGGTCAGGCCTTCCAGCTGCTCTGCCGTAGTGACGTAGTTGTAGCCTCCCGACTTGAGCACGCTAATAAGGTTCTCGTTGTCTGCGCGGCCGGCCAGGCGGTTCCAGCCCGCGCCAAATACGACGTCGACGTTGTTGTATACCTGCTGTTCGGCGATAATCTCCTCCTGGCTGCGGTCCGGGTAATGGGATGTCCAGCCGGCCGGAGTGGCGTGCATCACCTGTGAGGTCGCGACGACGCCGGTGGACTTGCCGGCAAGTTTTGCGGCTTCCAGGATCGAGGCGACCGGGACGCTGTTTTCATCGACGCCGAGGAATTTGTTGTTGCTTTTTACGCCGGTGCCCATCGCGGTCGCGGCCGGGGCAGAGTCCGTGATTGCGCCGATCGTGCCGTCCGGGGCGATCCACCAGTTGCGTACCAGGCCGCTGGCCATTTCGTCAAGCGCCATTTTGCAGTCCGGGTCGATTTTGCCGGTAGCCTCGTCGTAGGCGTTGTACCAGCGCGTGAGCGTGAGGTTGGCGATGCTCATGCCGTCGGGGACCATCACTATGATGTTCTTGATGCCGTCGTTGGGCTGCAGCATATCGGACAGCGTAGCTGCCGAGGCTGTGATCGAGAGCGACAGGCTCAGAACCAGCGCAAGGATGATCGCAAGTATTCGTTTTCTTCTCATGTGTACCCTCCTTAAAAATTTACATACCCACTATAGAAAAGAGTATGTAAAGTTTATAATCAGTAAAGTGTAATAAAAGGGTAAAATGTTCTCGCCGTACCCGTCATTGCGGCCGAGCCTGCCCCGGGCTAGACCCGGGGAGCCGCAATCCCCTGAGTAATGCTCCTATCCGAGGGGGATTGCGGATCAAGTCCGCAATGACGAGGCCTTTTGGTTGTTTTTATGATACCCCGTGAATAGTTACATCGCGCGAAGATTTTTCTTTTTTTTTTGCATTTACCTATTGACAACTCGTTTTTGCCGCGTTTATAATGGGGAGCGTGGTGGTGAATAGTGGAGCGAAGTGTTGCATATTCCCATCAATGTGGCGAAAGGCGGTGAATCCGGATGCAGGGTATGTACGGCACATACCAGCACTCCCTTGATGCAAAGGGACGCATCTTTATTCCCGCGCGCCTTCGCGACGAACTCGGCAAGGAGTTCATCGTGACCCTTTCTCCGGAGAGGTGCCTCACTGCGTACTCGAACGCGGCGTGGGACAGGATCCTCGAAAACATAAACAGCATGTCGAGATTCAAGCAGAAGCAGGCGAGGCCTCTTTTCGCCAACGCGGTCAGGTGCGAGCCGGACTCGCAGGGAAGGATACTGCTCCCGCAGTCGCTGCGCGACGAGGTGGGCCTGGTAAAGAATGTGACCGTCGTGGGGGTCGGCGATACCGCCCAGTTGTGGGACGCCGAGACGTACACGGTTATCGAGGAACAGGAAAAAGCTCCGGAGAATATAAACCGGATGTACGAGGAGCTTGATATTTAGAAGCCTGTGTAAAGACATATTTTACCCTGCAGGCAGCCGGGCATTGAGGATGAAAATATAATGAAGCATACGCCCGTGTTGCTGCGAGAATGCTCCGAAGCACTGGCCGTCAGGCCGGATGGCGTCTATGTGGACGGGACGCTGGGGTATGCGGGACACGCGCGGGAGATAGCGAAGAGGCTCCGTACAGGCAGGCTGATTGCGATTGACCGCGACGAGTCAGCCATAGAGGCGGCGCGCGCGGAGCTGCATGAGTTTGGAAACCTTGTCGAATGCGTGCGCGGCAACTTCAGAGATATTAAAGAGATACTCGGCGAGCGGGGAATAGACAACGTGGACGGGATGCTCTTTGACTTTGGCGTCTCGTCTGCGCAACTGGACAACGCAAAACGCGGGTTCTCGTACATGCACGACGCTCCGCTCGACATGAGGATGGATAATGCGGGGCCTTTGACGGCCTTTGAGATAGTAAACGGATGGAGCGCTGATGAATTACGGCGCGTCTTCTCGGACTACGGCGAGGAGAGATACTCAAGGCGCATAGCGGAAGCGATAGCGGCAAAGCGCGGGGGTAAGCCAATCGCCACGACCTATGAACTGAACTCGGTGATACTGGCGGCGATACCCGCCGCAGCCAGGCGCGAGAAGCAGCACCCGTCGAAAAGATGCTTCCAGGCGCTCAGGATCGCTGTGAACGACGAGCTCGGGGCGATTGACGATATGCTCGAAGCGGCGCCGGACCTCTTGAAGCGGGGCGGCAGGCTGTGCGTGATATCGTTTCACTCTCTCGAAGACAAGCGCGTTAAGGCAGCTTTTCTTTCCGGAGCGGATGGATGCAAATGCCCAAAAGATTTCCCGGTATGCGTCTGCGGGTTTACGCCGAAGCTCAAGCTTATCGGCAAAAGACCGGTGACGCCGGCTCAGGATGAGATCGAGCGGAACCCGAGGGCAAGGAGCGCAAAGTTGCGCGTGGCAGAGCGGTTGTAGGAAATGTAACTATTCAGTGCCTCGGTGATGTAACGGCCGAACTAAGGTGGCACTGAATACTAGGGGGGCGGGATTCGAACTCAATACGGTTATCGCTTAGCGGTTTTCACCCCTGCTTCGCCAAATCCCTTGCTAATAAAGAAATTATTAACTGCGGTCTTTGTCATTGCATGGGTAAAAACCGCGTTGCGATAACTGCAAGCACCTCTCACCGAGATAGATTTTAGGGATTTTTGCTTCGTTTGAAGCAGCCTTGCTGTCGCAAGGCAATGAAAACGGAGAAAAAAGTACAAAAGATAGCCGGTGAGAGGCGTGTCGAGTTCGAATCCCGCCCCCCTTGGCAAACTAGTTACACAGCACCAGATGCACTAACGGAGGGACACCATGGCGGCAGAAGCGGCAAGAGTACTGGATTATGGCGAGTACGCGCCTTACGGCGCGGGCGCGATCGGAGCGGAATATGACGAACCCGGCGTAGAGGCTCCGGAAGAGAGCGCGCCGGCAGTTCGCAGGGCTCCGGCGGCTGCGGCTGTTGAGGCGGCGCAAACCGCGCGCGGAGTATCGCTGTTTTCTGTCTGCGGCGCTGTCGTCGTAGCGGCGCTTATGGTGTTCGTAGTGCTGGCCCAGGTTAAGTATAATGAAGTAGCCAGCGAAACTGTCCGCCTCACGGCGCAGCTTGAAAGGCTCACCGAGCAGGGGAAGATGCTGGAAATAGCCTACGAGAGCGCTATCGACATGAAAGAAGTCGAACGCTACGCAAGGGACGTACTCGGGATGTCAAAGCCGGATGCAAGCCAGGTATCCGTGATACAGAATATTACTGAGGACAAAGCGGAGATAATTGATCCCGGGAGCGATGGCAACACGCTTCGCGGCTTGGGAGACTTTATTTCATCGCTCGTGGCATATTTTAGATAGATAAGAGGATTGGGTTGTAGTGTCTGACAAGGCTGCGGGAGCTGGAACAAAGCAAGGACTCAGCAGGGCGTTCATTACGCGAGCTATAATTCTGCTCGCGCTTTGCTGCGTTGTCACGTTCACGCTGGTGACCCTGAAGCTGTTCGAAGTCCAGATTACGCAGCATGATCGCTACGAGAGCCAGGCCCTTGGCAACCAACTGCGCAGGTCGTCCCTTACCGCTTCGAGAGGGGCGATCTACGATACAAACGGCAAGATACTCGCTATGAGCGCGGCAGTCGAAAACGTCTTCATCAGCCCTTATGAGATCGACCATTATGACATGGACGTAAAGCTCGTCGCCGAAGGCTTGAGCGGGATACTCGGCGTTCCGAGCGCGGATATTATCGAAAAATCGGCAAAACTCAACTCGCAGTATCAAGTGGTGAAGTCCAAGGTGGAAAGCGCGGCCGCAAGCGAGGTAAAGGCCTTTATCAAAGATAATCGCCTGAAAGGCATCTATCTCGAACCGGCGACAAAACGGTACTACCCGAACGGCAGCCTTGCTTGCCAGATCATCGGCTTTACCGGCACGGATAACAAAGGGCTCGAAGGCCTTGAACAGCGTTACAACGCGCATCTGACCGGGGTCAACGGCAGGGAGGTGCGCTTAAAGAACGCGCGCGGCACCGATATGCTGCTCGACGGTTATGACGATTACTTCAGCGCTCAAAACGGCGACAGCATTGTGCTGACCATCGATTCTCAGATTCAATACTACGTCGAGAAGCACGTGGAGAAAGCTATCGAAGACTATGGCGTGCAGAACGGCGCCTGTTGCCTGGTGATGAACGCGAAGACCGGGGAGATCCTGGCTGACGCAAATTATCCCAACTACGATCTCAACGATTTTCTGACTCCCGGAAGCAAGGATATGGAGAAGCTCGCCGACATCGAAGACGAGGAAGAGTACCGCAACGCCTTTAACGAGGCCTTGTACAAACAATGGCGCAACAGATCGTTCGCGGACACATACGAGCCCGGCTCTGTGTTTAAGATTATTACGCTCGCGATGGCGCTGGAGGAGAATGTAGCGTCAGAAGAGAGCTATTTCGATTGCAGAGGCTCGATGGAAATACCGGGGCGGACGAACCCGAAGATTTGCTGGATGGAATACGGGCACGGCGTGCAATCGCTGAGGCAGTCGATCCAGAACTCCTGCAATATCGCAGTCGTCAACCTGGCTTTGAGAGTTGGCGCCGAGAGGTTCTACGATTACATCCACGCGTTCGGCCTCTTCAATAAAACCGGTATCGACAGTAATTCCGAAAGCAGCAGCATCTGGTGGTCGGAAAACGTATTCTTCGAGAAGACGAACCAGTCGCAGCTTGCCGCCGCTTCATTCGGCCAGACGTTCAAAGTCACCCCCATACAAATGGTAACGGCTGTCGCTGCTGCCGTAAACGGCGGATACCTCATGCAGCCGTATATAGTCAAGCAGATCCTCGACAGCGACGGCGCGATTGTGCATACGGCCGAGCCCACGGTCGTCCGCCAGGTCGTCAGCGCGGGCACATCGCGCGTTGTGCGCGATATTCTCGAAGACGTCGTAAATGCAGGGACAGGCAAGAATGCGCAGGTGAGGGGATACAGGGTAGGCGGCAAGACAGGGACCTCGGAAAACATCGAGAAGCAGGAAGAAGACGAGGCAAAAAAAGACTACATAGTCTCGTTCATCGGCTTCGCTCCCGCGGACGACCCCGAGATCGTTATCCTTTTGCTTATGGACTCGCCGAGCCATGATACCGGAATATATATAAGCGGCGGTTCGATGGCGGCTCCCGTGGTCGGCAACATACTGGCGGATATCCTGCCGCTGTACCTTGGCATAAAGCCGGACTATACCCCTGAGGAGCTCAAGGAAATAAACGTCGACATGCCCAGGGTCACAGGCAAGGGCACGCAGGACGCCGTCGCCATGCTGGAAGACCAGGGCTACGAGTGCGTCGTAGTCGGAGACGGCGCGGTTGTGACGGGCCAACTGCCCGCGCCGAACGCGCATATTGCGTACGGCACGACTGTCAGGCTCTATGCCGGCGAAGACGTGCCTAAGGATACGTCCACAGTCCCTCAGCTTTCCGGAATGTCATACGCCGCCGCGAAAGAAAACCTTGAGAGCCGGGGAATGTTCATCAGGACGACCGGGGCGCCGCGTTCAGATAAGAAGGCAGAAGTCTCTGTGCAGTCCATACCGTCCGGGACGAACATCGTTTACGGCGCCGTCGTGGAAGTCACATTGATTGATAAGTCAGCCGTCGAACTGCACTAGTTGGAAAGAAGTTGATGATATGCTACTGGGAGAGTTGACTTCAAAACTGGATATCATCACCGCAAACGCCGACATGGGCGCGGTGATCGGAGGCGTCTGCTTTGACACGAGGAGGCTCAAGCAGGGCGACCTCTTTGTCGCGGTCAGAGGATACCGGAGCGACGGGCACGATTTCATCGGTAGCGCTTTGGAAAAAGGCGCAGCCTGCGTGATATGCGAGTCCGAGCCTGCCGAAGACGTCGCATACGTACTGGTAAAAGACAGCAGGGCGGCTCTTGCGGACGTTTCTGCCGCATGGTTTGGCTACCCGGCCTCGAAGATTAAGGTCATCGGTGTAACCGGGACAAACGGAAAAACGACCGTCACCAGCCTTGTCAAGCAAGTGCTTGAGACTCTGACCGGGAAAAAGGCGGGCCTGATCGGCACGAACGGGAATATGATCGGCGACACGGTCCTGCACACGGAGCGCACGACCCCGGAATCGTACGAAGTGCAGGAGCTGCTGGCGGATATGGCCGCCGCAGGGTGCGAGTACGCGGTGATGGAAGTCACGTCGCACGCGCTTTATCTGGAAAGAGTTCGCGGGATCGAGTTCGAGGTAGGCCTGTTCACAAACCTGTCTCAAGACCACCTGGATTTTCATGACTCTTTGGAAGAATACGCGAAGATAAAAGCAAGGCTCTTCTCAAATTCGCGCAAGAGCGCGATCAACGCCGACGACGAATACGCGAGTCTCATGGCCGAGAACGCGGAAGGCAGCGTCATTACATACTCCGCGAAAGACGACCGCGCCGATCTCGTCGCAAAAAAAATAGAGCTGCACGAGGATAGGGTCGGTTTTTGCGCATTGACCATAGGCAACCTCAACAGGGTTGAACTCGCAATCCCCGGTATGATTTCGGTTTACAACGCTCTATCCGCAATATCAGCCGCTATTCTGCTCGGGTTCGACATTGCCGACGTCGCTGCGGCGATAAAATCATGCAAAGGCGTAAAAGGGCGGGCGGAAGTTGTGCATACAGGCGGCGACTTCACGGTCCTGATCGACTACGCGCACACGCCTGACGCCCTGGCGAGCATTATCTCAACAGTACGCGGTTTCGCCCGGGGCAGGGTCATTACCCTGTTCGGCTGCGGGGGGGACAGGGACAGCAAAAAACGCCCGTTGATGGGACAGATTGCCGCGCAGCTTTCCGATTACGTTTTCGTGACTTCGGACAACCCGCGCACAGAGAATCCCGCAGCTATCATCGAAAATATCCTTGCCGGAATGAAGGATACCGCGACGATTTATGAAGTCATCGAAAACAGGCGCGAGGCAATATATAAAGCTTTGGATACTTGCAGTACCGGCGACGTGCTGATCCTTGCGGGCAAGGGGCACGAGACATATCAGATCATCGGCACGGAAAAAAGGGATTTCGACGAACGCGACGTCGTGAGCGATTACTTTCGATATGAAAGAGGTCAGCATAGTGGTAGTAAGCTATAACCTTATGATCGCGTTCCTGATATCTATGGCTGTCACGGTAGCGGCGGGCTTTATCCTGATCCCCGTGCTGCGCCGTATCAAGGCAGGCCAGTCAATACGTGAAGACGGCCCGGTTTGGCACAGCGCCAAACAAGGCACGCCGATCATGGGCGGCCTGATGTTCATAACCGGCACAATAGTAGCGTGCGCGATAGCGGGCTTTGACGATTTGCGCAACGGGGACTTCAGGCAAGCCTATGTACTGGCCTTCGCGCTCGTATTCGGGTTGATCGGATTTACGGACGACTACAGGAAGTTTCGCAATCAGCGCAATCTCGGACTCACGGTGCGCGCGAAGTTCGGGTTGCAGCTCCTTGTATCGGCAGCATTCATTCTCATTATGCATTTTAACGGATCTGTTTCGCCGCAGTTATATATCCCGTTTTTCAATGTCGACATCAACATACCTGCACCGGTCTACTACGCGTTCGCAGCTTTCGTCATGGTTGGCACAGTAAACTCTGTGAACATAACTGACGGGGTGGACGGACTTGCCGCCGGCGTATCCATACCGGTCTGCGTTTTCTTTGCGTGCATGGCAGTATTGTGGGGATTGACGGCGATGGGGGCGTTGGCGGCCGCCCTCGCCGGCGGGCTGGTGGCGTTTCTCTTGTTTAACTTCCACCCAGCGAGGATCTTCATGGGCGACACAGGCGCGCTATTCATCGGCGGGGCAGTATGCGGGTTGGCTTTCGCGATGGATATGCCCCTTATTCTCATCATTGTCGGCATAGTGTACATCGTTGAAACAGCCTCGGATATTGTTCAAGTATTATATTTCAAAATCACGCATGGGAAACGCATTTTTAAAATGGCTCCGCTGCACCACCATTTTGAGCTTTGCGGCTGGAGCGAGTACAAGCTGTTTACCGTGTATACGCTGGTATCGGCGCTGTTTGCAGTTTTGGGTTTTTTTGGAGCAAGGAACAGGTATATATAATTACATTACGGATCATGGGTTGTGGGGGCGCAGCTCTCACGGTAGATGTATCGAACCATGTATAGGAATGGGTGTTAAGCGGTGAGTGACAGATCCGGAAGCATTGATAAGACGCAAACGGCTAAAGACGCTGTCGCAGCGAATGCGGACAACGCCAACGCGGGAACCCTGCCCGTTTGGAAACGGCGGGAGCTCAGTACCGCGTATATCGACGCTGTCCGCAAAGGGCACAGCGTCACCGGCGTAGATGTGCCATTTCTGATACTGACTCTTGTGCTGCTTATGGCAGGAGTCATTATGGTGCTTTCCGCAAGCTTTGCGAGATCCTTCGTCACAATCGGCCAGCCGATGTACTTCTTCACCAGGCAGCTTGTGTTCGCGATAAGCGGAGTCGCCATAATGCTGCTGGTATCGCGCCTGCACCTGAGGATGATATCAAGATGGTCAATGCATCTGCTCGTGATGTCGATCGCCCTTCTTGTGCTGGTTCTCAATGTCGGAATCGTGGTAAACGGCGCGAGGCGTTGGCTCGGCGTCGGCAACGGCAACAACCTTGCGACGTTTCAGCCTTCGGAAATAGCGAAACTCGCGCTGATACTCTCATTTGCGCAGATGTCGTGCAAATTCGGAAGCAAAATGAAAACTTTCAAGTACGGCGTCCTTCCCTTTGCGGTCATCTTCACAATTATGGCTGTGCTGCTCTGGCTGGAGCCCCATAAGTCGGCGGCCATTATAATCATCGCGCTGGCCGCTGTTATGATGTTCGCCGGCGGGACGCATGCGAAATGGTTCGTGCTGGCCCTGGCAGTCGTCGCGCTCCTTGCGGGGGTCGTATATTTCAAGTACATACGCGCCCCTGCAGACGTAGCTGCTGAAGGCGATGTCTCCCTGCGGCAGGTTGTCGACGACAACAGCGAGTTTTTGGGTTACGCGGGCAACCGTATCAGCTCGTGGCTCGATCCGGAAGCCGACCCTCTCAACAGCGGGCTTCAAGTACGCCAGTCCCTGTTCGCCGTGGGATCCGGCGGGCTGTTCGGGCAAGGTTTGGGGCAGAGCAGGCAGAAATACATGTATCTGCCTGAAGAGCATAACGACTTCATATTCGCGATCGTTTGCGAGGAGCTGGGGTTCATCGGAGCCTTGCTGATACTGGCACTGTACGCGTTGCTGATTATACGCGGGTTCTGGCTGGCGATACACTCCGGGGATAAGTACGGCGCGCTTATAACAATAGGCATTATGAGCCTGCTGTCAATACAAGTGTTCCTGAACGTAGCGGTCGTTATCAACCTGATTCCCGCGACAGGCATATCACTGCCGTTTTTCAGCTACGGCGGCACCGCGCTGTGGCTCCAAATGACCCAAATGGGCATAGTCCTCGCTGTTTCAAAAGAAAAGCGGGCGGCAGATGTTGAAAATGAAATGGATTCTGACTGATGAACTTCATGTTTGTCTGCAGCGGGACTGCCGGTCATATCAACCCTGCAATGGCTATCGCTGCACAGCTTCTGCGCAAAGCCGGTGATTCGAGAATTCTGTTCGTCGGTTCGGGCAGGGAGATGGAAAAGCGTCTTGTGCAGGACGCGGGATTTGAGCTCGTAAACATTAAAATGAGCGGGCTGGAAAGAGGATTTTCGCCGAAGAAGATCGCCGCGAACGCGAGGACCGCTGCAAGGCTTCTGGCCGCCGGGAAAGAAGCGAAGAGGATTATCAAGAGCTTTGCGCCTGACGCGGTCATCGGTACAGGCGGGTACGTATGCTACCCGGTGCTGAAGGCAGCGGCGCGAGAGTCAATCCCGACGTTTGTCCATGAGTCAAACTGCAACCCCGGCTTGACAGTAAAACTCCTCAGCAAAGTCGTAGATACGGTCTTTATGTCGTTCCCGGGCACTGAAGGCCTATACAAACGACCCGACAGAGTAGTATTGACCGGTACGCCGGTAAGGGAAGAGTTCCGTGATTTGCCCCCGGAACCGGAAGACGGGGGACGCAGCGAGAAGCCGCTCGTAGTTTCCTTTTGGGGGTCGCTGGGCGCCCGGCTGATGGATGAAGCTATGGCGGACTTCATAAAGCTAAACTCGGAAGAAGCTTTGTTCAGGCATATCCACTCCACAGGCAAAGGCGGTCTGCAGATCCTGCTGGATAAACTCTCGAACAGTGCGGATTCTCGCGGTTTGACAGCGGAGACAGACGTCAGGGAGTACATCTACGATATGCCGCGCGTCATGGCAATGGCCGATCTCGTTTTGTGCAGGGCCGGCGGCTCGACTGTCGCAGAGCTTGCCTCCCTGAGAAAGCCGTCAATCCTTGTGCCTTCGCCCTATGTGCCGGACGATATTCAAACGAAGAACGCCGCGCGCCTATGTGAAGCCGGAGCGGCGCTCATGGTAGCCGAGAGGGATTGTACGGGCAAGCGATTGTATGGGCTTGTCAAAGAGCTGCTCGAAGACAGACCCAGGCTGGATAGTATGGCGAGTTCCCTCTATCAGTGGAGCGCAGGGAACGCGGAAGCTCAAATAGTGGACTTCATTTTTGAGGCATTGGGTAGCATTTGAAACTTAAGAAAGGGGGGCGCGGCATATGGGCGCAAAAAGAAGGCGCAGAAGCAAGAGCGCCACAATTTACTTACCTATAGCGGCGCTCCTGATCCTGTTCCTCACGGTCTATGGGACAAGCGTGTTCCTGAAGATCAACTCTATTGAAGTAATCGGAATCACGAAGTACACAAGCGCGGAAATCATCGCTGCTTCGGGTATTTCGGCCGGCGAGAACCTGATGCTGGTCGATACTCTGGGCGCGCAACGGAGAATATGCTCCGCCCTGCCGTACATCAGCGAGGCAAAGGTGACGCGTTCCATGCCTGATACTATCCTCATCGAAGTCAGCGAGAGCGCCCCAATAGCCGCAATTGAGCATCGCGGCGCAGTCGTCATAATCGATTCATCGGGCAAGGTTTTGCAGCATATGAGTTTTATTCCTTCGCAGCTCATTGAGATAAAAGGTTTCGAACCGGCGGACGCGTTTGAAGGGAGCATTGTCAGACCCGGGGTAGACAGCGAGACAAAGTTCAACCACATGGTCGCCGTGCTTGCGGCAATAGAGGGCGCAGGCATTCAAAGCAAGGTAAACTATCTCGATGTTACCAACATTGCCAACATCAGCATCTGTTATATGGATAACTTCAGGGTCTTGATAGGCGGGCCTATTGACGTCCAATACAAGATGGATCTCCTGCCGGGCAAAGTCGAAGAGATCCTGACAGAAGCGCCGGACGTGGGGCCCGGCATGCTCAATATGTCCAGGGAGCCATGGAGATGGGAACCGGACCGTTAAAAAAATAACACAACCTATTGACCTGCGCGACAAATCAGGATAAAATAGGCTAAAATGTTATAAATCTTCGCTGGAACTTAGCTGGAACTTACGATTAATTAAATGGGGGGATCTGAGCATGGCGTTTTCACTGGAGAGCGGTCCGGATAATGTTGTTGTTATAAAGGTGGTAGGCATCGGAGGAGCCGGCAATAACGTTGTCAACAGAATGGTCGCTTCGGAGGCGCAAGGTGTAGAGTTCGTCGCGATTAATACTGATAAGCCTGCTTTATCTAAATCCACCGCGTTCGGCAAGATTCAAATCGGAGAAAAGCTCACCATGGGGCAGGGCGCGGGTTCCAACCCCGAGATCGGAAAGAAAGCAGCGGAAGAAAGCCGCAACAATATCGCAAAAGCCATCGAGAACACAGATATGGTATTCCTCGCTGCCGGCATGGGCGGAGGAACAGGAACCGGGGCGTCCCCCGTTGTCGCGGATATTGCGAGGGAAGCCGGATCGCTGACAGTCGGCGTTGTGACAAAGCCCTTCAGTTGGGAAGGCAAGCGCAGGATGGAGCAGGCGGAAGAGGGGATCAGGAACCTCCTCAGCAAAGTCGACTCGCTGCTGGTAATCCCGAACGACAGGCTAAAGCATGTTTCGGAGCAGAAACTCACGTTCGCGAACGCCTTTGAAATAGCTGACAGCGTACTGCACCAGGCCGTCGTGAGCATATCCGAACTCATCAAGAACACAGGCTTTATCAATCTCGATTTCGCAGACGTGACCGCAATTATGAAAGACGCCGGATACGCTCATATGGGCGTTGGCAGAGCTGCCGGGAAGGGCAAGGCTGAAGAGGCCGCGAGGGCCGCTGTATCGAGCCCGCTTATGGAGACTTCCATCGACGGCGCTCACGGCGTGCTTGTCAACATCACAGGCTCTCTCGATATCGGCCTCGACGACGTCGAAGCCGCCGCGAGCATCGTTCAGGAAGCGGCGCATCCGGACGCCAATATCATCTTCGGCGCGACATTCGACGAGGATATGGAAGACGAGATGAGCGTCATCGTGATTGCGACGCGTTTTGACGACAGGCCCCTGGTCAGGCCGGTTGAGAAGGAGAGCGCTCCGAATGCCCCGGCTCCCGCAGCGGAAGGCAGCGATAGGAAGGAAAGGCCGCAGCCTGCAGAGCAAAGGCAGCAACAGCAACAACAGCAACAGCAACAGCAATTGCAGCAGCAGCCTGCAGTTCAGCCGGTTCAGCAGCAGGTGATGCAGCCCCCTGTGGAGCAGGAGCCTCCGCAGCCGCCGGCGCCCCCTGAGGAGGATCCTTTCGATACGATTTTCAAGATTTTCAACTCAAAGTAAAAGGGATTTGCGGTGATAATATTTGTGCGGTTTCAGGACTGATTTTCTCCTGAAACCGCGCTATTGCTATATTAGGAAAGGTTTTGTTGCACCTGTGACAGATTATCTAAGACCCGGCGCAAGCGACGACACCCTGCGAGAAATGTCTACGCTTGGCCTCGCGCATATAGGCGACGCCGTGTTCGAGCTTATGGTGCGCACCCGGCTTTGCTTGCTGGGAACGTCGACCGCCGGGAAACTGCACGCGCAGACAGTAGAGTTCGTCTCCGCCAGGGCGCAAGCGGCGTCCGCGCAGCGGCTGATTCCCGAGCTCACAGCCGAAGAACTTGATGTATTCAAGCGCGGCAGAAACGCGCACGTCAACTCGATCCCAAGCAACGCTACGCACAGCGAGTACCACACGGCGACGGGTATAGAAGCTCTCTTTGGCTATCTGTACCTCAAGGGTGAGACCGAACGGGCCGGGGCCCTGTTTGAGACGATAGTGAGGGGCGTAGATAGCGATGCCACTTGACGCGATGTGCCTTGCCGCTGTGGCAAACGAGCTGCGAAGCGAACTTATCGGCGCGAGAGTTGAGAAGATCCAGCAGCCCGAACGCGATATGCTCGTCATATCGCTAAAAACTGAAAACGGCGCGCGGCGTTTGCTTGCGTCGGCGGGCAGCGGAGACGCGAGGGTGCACTTTACAGGGAGGAAGTTTGACAACCCGGACTCTCCGCCAATGTTCTGCATGCTGCTGCGCAAGCATCTGACAGGCGCCCGCGTCACTGACGTAGCGCAGCCATCCTCGGAACGCGCGCTGATAATCTCCATGCAAGCGCCTGATATGCTGGGCTTCGCTACTGAGAAGAAGCTGATCCTTGAATTTATCGGGCGCATATCGAACATCATTTTGACAGATGAAGACAGGATTATCGACTGCTTAAGGCGGATCGGCGGCGATATGGACGACAAGCGGCAGGTTCTCCCCGGCCTCCTGTACAGGCCACCGGAGGCGCAACGGGGCAAGCTGGACCCGATGAAAGTATCGCAGGATGAGTGGCAGCGCATCTTCGAGGCATCTTACGACGCCGCTGCAGACGAATGGATTTTATCGCGGTTCGCCGCGTTCTCCCCGCTGGTATGCAGGGAGCTGGCCTGGCGCGCCTATGGCGAAACGGACCTGCGCACGAAGTCAATGACAGATAACGGCGCAGCCCTTCGCCGCGAGTTCTTCAACCTGCTCGCAAGCGTATCCGCAGGCGCCTGCGAACCCTGGAGCCTGTCAGACGGCGAAGGTACGCCCAAGGATTACTCATTCACGCGGATCATGCAGTATGGCAACGCTCTGCAGGCTGCGCGAAGCGTCAGCTTTTCGGAAATGCTCGACGATTACTACGCGCACGCAGCGCAGCATTCCCGCATGATCCAAAGGTCGTCAGCCCTGAGAAAAACTGTCCGCGCCGCGGTAGAAAAGGCCGCGCGGAGGGTTGCGGCTCAACGCGCTGACCTTGCAAGCGCCGCCAACCGCGATTATCTGCGCGAGTGCGGGGATATTATCACCGCGAACCTGCACAGGATGGTAAAAGGCAGCGAGATACTGGTCGCGCAGGATTTTTACGGGGAGGCGGGAGCCGAGCGCGTTATCCCACTGGACGCCAGGAAGACGCCTCAGCAGAACGCTGCAAAGTACTACAAAGACTATACCAAGGCAAAAAACGCCGTCGTCTCGCTGGCGGGGCAGATAAAGAGCGGCGAAGGCGAGCTCGAGTACCTTGAAAGCGTGTTGGGGGAAATAGAGCTTGCGGAGGACGACAACGACTTGTCGCAGATCCGCGCGGAGCTGGATCAGGCGGGCTACCTGAAGCTGAAGGCGGTTGAGAAGGCAAGGAGACGGGGCGCAAAGGACATCGCAAAGCCATTGGAGTTTATATCATCAACCGGCATGACAATCCTTGCCGGCAAGAACAACACGCAAAACGAGGCGTTGACGTTCAAAACCGCCGCAAGGTCGGATACCTGGCTTCACGCGCAAAAGAGCCACGGCGCGCACGTTGTGATTTTATGCGGTGGCGCTGCTCCGGACGAAGCGTCGCTGATGGAGGCTGCATCCATAGCCGCATATTACTCGGCTGCTCGCGAGGGCGGGAAGACGCCGGTCGATTTCACGCAGGTGAAAAACGTAAAGAGGCAGCCTAGCGGACGCCCCGGCATGGTGTTCTATACAAACTACAGCACTATCATCGCCATCCCCGACGGCGAGCTTGCGCTAAAGATTACAAAAAAAGTGATGTAGACATCCGCGCGAATATCTGCTATCATTGGCGCTAGATAATACCACAGGAAGGAGGCGGGAAGTAATACACAGCGAGAAAACCATCAGCGTGGACAGGCTTGAAAATGTAATCAGCGTGTTCGGCTCATTTGACGAGAACTTGCGCCTTATCGAAAACGAGCTTAGCGTGAAAGTGACGGACAGGAACTCCGAGCTATGCATTCAAGGCGAGGAAGAAAGCGTTGGCCACGCGGAACGCGCAATCAACGGCTTGCTGACTATGACCTCAAAAGGAGAGCTCATCGACGCGCGCAGCGTGAGGTACATCATCGGGCTTGTCAAGGAAGGGCAGGACGACAAGATCGGGGAGATAAGCAAGGACATCGTTTGCATCTCCGCGAAAGGTAAACCGATCAAGCCGAAAACCCTCGGGCAAAGGAAATACGTCGACGCAATCATGGGCAATACTGTCACCCTTGCGATTGGCCCGGCAGGCACGGGCAAGACTTATCTGGCCGTCGCAGCCGCGGTCGCCGCATTCCGGGGGAAGAGCGTCAACAGGATCATACTCACGCGCCCCGCAGTCGAAGCGGGCGAGAGGCTTGGATTCCTGCCGGGAGATTTGCAAAGCAAGGTCGACCCGTATTTACGGCCTCTTTACGACGCCTTGTTCGAGCTGCTGGGGACAGACACATATAACAAGTACCTTGAGCGAGGCAATATTGAAATTGCTCCGCTCGCATATATGCGCGGAAGGACCCTTGACGACGCTTTCATCATATTGGATGAAGCCCAAAACACTTCGCGCGAGCAGATGAAGATGTTCCTGACCCGGCTTGGGTTCGGATCGAAAATCGTAATAACGGGAGACATCACGCAGATAGACCTGCCGCCGGACAAAACGAGCGGCTTACGCGACGCGATGCGCGTCCTCGAGGGGGTCCCCGATATTGCGATATGCACGCTGACAGGCGCGGATGTCGTCCGGCACGAGCTGGTGTCGAGGATTATCGCGGCATATGAAAAACGTGACAAAAAGATAGGAGAAGCGCAGACGGTGAAAAAAACGGCGGCAGGCAAACCGCCAAACACCGCGCGCGCGAAGAAGAATCAATGACGCCAAGGATTTTCGTTAGGCACGAAAAAGTCAAGACAGCTGACAGACTGCCTATACCGACTATTAAGCGAATCATTAGGGGGACGCTGAAGAGCGAAAACGTACATGACGGCTGCGAGGTAAGCGTCCTCGTTACGAACAACAGCGGCATCATGGAACTAAACAGCAAGTACCGCGGCCTCGACGCGCCGACCGACGTTCTCTCATTTCCTGCTTACGAGCTTGAACCGGGGCATTTCGCTGTGCCGCAGGAGGGCGTTTTCCCGGAGACGGGGCGCATACCGCTCGGCGACGTCGTATTGTCTGTGGAGTATGTGAACTCACAGGCGGAGGAATACGAGCACTCTGTGGAGTGGGAGACCGCGCGCCTGATCGTGCATGCTGTCCTGCACCTGCTCGGATACGACCACGAAGCAGGCGCGGACGCCAGGCAAATGCGCATGCGCGAGGCTGAGATCCTGCTCGAGCTGGGATATAGGGAATGACCTCAAAAGCGGCGATGATAACTATAGCGGGGCGGCCCAACGTCGGGAAGTCGACGCTCACAAACGCGCTTACCGGGGAAAAAGTCGCGATCGTCACCCCGAAACCGCAGACGACGCGCAACAGGATATGCGGCGTTTTTACGCGCGGCAGCACCCAGATAGTCCTGATGGATACCCCGGGCTTCCATAAAGCCCGAACAAGGCTGGGCGACTATATGGTCGACGTCGTAAAGCAAAGCGTTGCCGACGTGGACGCGGTCGTGCTCGTTGTGGAACCGATAGACAACATTGGCGAGCAGGAAGACTTGTTGATCAGCCACATATCGGGAGCGGGGGTTCCGGCAGTCCTCGCCATAAACAAAATCGACACTGTCAACGTGGGGCAGGCGCTGCCTGTCATTGACAGGTACTCAAAGCGTTACGATTTTGACGCGATAATCCCCCTATCGGCCAGGACGGGCGACGGAATACCGCAGCTTCTGGAGAGATTTGAGCTATATGCCAGGGAAGGGCCGCACCTGTTCCCGGAAGATATGGTAACAGATCAGCCCGAGAAGCAGATCATTGCCGAGATAATCCGCGAGAAACTCCTGATATGCCTGGATAAAGAGATACCGCACGGTACTGCCGTCGAAATCACTAAGTTCAGCGAGCGCGGCGATGGCGATCAGCCGGTAGGCGGCGATGGCGATCAGCCGCCGATAATAGATCTGGACGCGACCATCTACTGCGAGAAACAAAGCCATAAAGGAATCATCATTGGCAAAAACGGCGCGATGCTCAAGAGGATCGGGCAGATGGCGCGCATGGACATTGAACGCTTCATGGGAGCCGCTGTGTTTCTGCAGACATGGGTGAAGGTCAAGGAGAACTGGCGCGACAGCAAGACCATGATAAGAAACTTTGGGTACAGCAACCAATAATGTATACAAACACTTCAGGCCTTGTGCTGCGCGAGACAGCTTACAAGGACTCCGGCAAAATACTCACGGTACTGACCGCCGACGAAGGGAAGCTGACAGTCTCGGCTCGCGGCGCGCGGCGGCGCAACAGCAAGCTTGCGGCTGCTACGCAGTTGCTTGTGTACTCGGAAATGACGCTTTATGAAGGGCGCGCGGGCCGGGTGCTGACGGAAGCGAGGAGCATAGAGCAGTTCCACGGGCTTCGCAACGACGTTGTCTTGCTTGCGCATGGCTCTTACTTCGCGCAACTGGCGGAGGCTGCGTCGGACGAGGACAGCCCGGGCAGGGAGCTGCTCCCGCTGTGCCTTAACGCTCTTTTCGCGCTCAGCGAGGCGATAAAAACCCCGGAATACGTCAAACCTGCTTTTGAGCTGAAGCTTATGGAACTTTCCGGTTTTGCCCCGGCCGTCGACAGGTGCTGCTCCTGCGGCGCCGAGGCTCCCGAAACGGCTATGCTTGACATCGATGGCGGAGTAATCCGCTGCGGCGACTGCGCCCCGCCCGGCGCTGACATGCTTGGCGCGGGCGTCCTTCGCGCTATGAGGTACATACTTAGCTGCAACCCGAAAAAGCTCTTCTCGTTCACGCTTGGAGCAACAGCCCTGCGCGAACTGAGCCGGATCTGCGAGAGCTACCTGCTCTCCCATCTGGACAGGGACTTCCGGACTCTTGACTATCTAAAGAAGCTGTAATATATATGGATTTATATGAAAAATCTCTACAAACAATCGAACTGCCGGCCATACTGGATTTGCTCTCGGAGGAATCTGTCAGCGAAGCGGCAAAAGGCGCCGCGCGCGAGCTAAGGCCCGTAAGCGCCGAGCATACTGTAAAAAAGAGGCTTGCGGAGACAAGCTCGGCCAAGTCGATGCTGTCTCACAAAGGCTCGCCGGCCTTCTCCGGCGTAAAAGACATACGCGCCGCAGTCAAGCGGGCGGACGTCGGCGGGATGCTCAACACGAGAGAACTCCTGGATATCGCAGGCGTACTGCGCGCAGCGTCGTCCGCCATAGCCTACGCAAAGAAAGAGACGGACGCGCCCGGCAACGCAATCGACTATCTTTTTAGCTCGCTGGTCGCGAACAAATACCTGGAAGACAGCATCCTCGCGGCGATAATATCCGAGGAAGAGATAGCTGACCGCGCAAGTACGGAGCTGGCGGCGATAAGGAGGCATATGCGCCTTGCCGGAGAGAAAATCCGCCAGACGCTAAACAAGATTATCTCCTCGCCAACGCATTCGAAAGCCCTTCAAGAGCCTATTATCACAATGAAAAACGGCAGATATGTCGTACCTGTGAAAGCCGAACAGAAGTCTGCGATTCCCGGCCTCGTCCACGAGATATCATCCTCAGGGGCGACCCAGTTCATAGAACCCATGGCTGTAGTTCAGATAAACAACGAGCTACGCGAACTGGAAGCGAAGGAGAAACGCGAGATCGAGCGCATCTTGTCTGCGCTCTCTGCAGAGGCGGCGGACGGCGGGGAGGACATCGTCAGCGATTTTGAGATACTGGCTGAGCTGGATCTTATCTTCGCGAAAGCGAAACTATCCGCAAAGATGAACGCGCATGAACCTGAGATATCGCAGGAAATGTCGGTAAACCTGAAAAACGCGCGCCACCCGCTCCTTCCGGAAAAGAGCGTGGTGCCGATAGATATTTGCATCGGCAGCGACTTCAACACACTTGTGATCACCGGGCCGAACACAGGCGGGAAAACAGTCGCGCTCAAGACCCTCGGGCTGCTTTGCGCCATGTCTCTGTGCGGGATGCACATACCTGTCGACGAAGGCAGCGAAGTGCCGATTTTCAGCAACATACTCGCGGACATAGGCGACGAGCAGTCAATCGAACAGTCGTTATCCACGTTTTCATCCCACATGACCAACATAACGGCCATAATCAGTATGGGGGGATACGGCTCCCTTATGCTGTTCGACGAGATGGGCGCGGGGACCGACCCGGTCGAAGGCGCGGCGCTCGCGATTGCCATAATCGAGCATGCAAGGGGTAAAGGGGCGCTGATTGCGGCGTCCACCCACTACGCCGAGCTGAAGATATTCGCGATGACTGCTCCCGGCGTAGCGAACGCATCGTGCGAGTTCGACGTTGCGACGCTAAAGCCGACATACCGGCTGATTACCGGCATCCCCGGGAAATCGAACGCTTTTGCGATCTCAAGGCGGCTTGGGCTGCCGGAGGCAGTTATCGAGGACGCAGCGAAACGGGTAGACCACGGCAGCGCCTCATTTGAGGACGCGATAGCCAGCCTCGAAGAATCCCGATTGTCGCTTGAAGCGCAGCGGGATGAGAGCGCTAGGCTGCTCAGGGAGGCGGAGATCGAGCGCAGGTATGCCGAGGAAGTCAAAAAGCGCATAGACGGCGAAGCGGCTAACGCATCCGACGCGGCGAAGCGCGAAGCCGCGAAGATCCTTGAAGGCGCCAGGAGAACTGCGGAGGCCGCCATGGAAGAACTGCGCCTGCTCAGCGAAAATGCGCGCAAAGAGACAGACAGCAGGTCGCTCAACGAGGGTAAAGCGGAGATATTCAGAGCGCTCAACGAGGCTGAGAAAGCGCTTGGGGCGGAAGACCACGAACCCGAGGAGGAGTCGTCAAGGGAGCCGGTGCGCGGCGACAAAGTAAAGTTGCGCGGGCTGGGCGCTACCGCCGACGTCATTTCGGTCGACAGGGACGGCATGCTGACTCTGCAAGCCGGGATAATGAAGATCACGGCAAGGGCGGACGAGGTTATCCTGATTGAGGATGCGGCGCAGCAAGAGGTGAAGAAGCAAATAGCCAAAACGGATACCCGCCTCAGCGAGATAGCCGCAAAACCGGAGATAGATCTGCGCGGCATGCAGACTGACGAAGCCGTGCCGACACTGGAGCGTTATCTCGACAACGCGCGCATGGCTCATTTAGTATCTGTTACAGTAATCCACGGAAAAGGTACCGGGGCCCTGCGCCAGGCAGTCCACCGCTGCTTGCGGGGCGACAAAAAAATAAAGTCTTTCAGGCTCGGGCTTTACGGGGAAGGAGAGGACGGAGTAACTGTGGTGGAATTTGCGTATTGACGTAAGGGCCGGTTTTTGATAGAGTATGGTCAGGAGGTGTATCAATGTACGAAAAGAAAGCGACGATCACGAAAGAGGTTGGCCTGCACGCAAGGCCCGCCACGTTTCTTATTCAAAGAGCCAATGGTTTTGCCAGTAGTATATGGATAGAGAAGGATGAACGAAGAGTAAACGCCAAGAGTTTGCTCGGGGTTCTCTCGCTCGGCGTCTCACAGGATTCCACAATCAGCATCATCGCGGATGGGTCCGACGAGGTTGAGGCTGTGGATGCTTTATGCAAGCTGATTGAGTCCGATTTTACCGAATGACCGGATGAATGAGCTTGGGGCCGAACCAAACGGGAGCTGATTTACATCAGCTCCCGTTTTAATAATATTCAGGTACTTCGGAAGAATAGTATGCCCAGGCATATCGGGCCGCAATGGTTGGAGATTACGCAGCCGGCCTCGCTTATGACAATCTCTTCAAAGTCGAAAAATGATTTTATCTTCTCGGCGGAGCGGCTGACCAGATCCTCGGGGATCCCCGGCGGAAATGTGACGAAAATCCTTTTCCTGTCCAAATCGCCGCGGTTCGACAATCTGTCAGATATGTACTGCATGAGGGCTTTTTCGAAGCTTCCCCTGTATTTTTTCCCTACGTGCATCTTTCCGTCGATTACCTCGATGCAGGGATTGAGCCTGAGCAGGTTCGCGCCCAGCGCCGCAAGGCCCGAGCAGCGCCCGCCCAGATAGAGATACTTGATATTGCCTATGACGAAGCTCGCTTCTACTCGCGGTATCAACTTGATGATTTCCTCGACTATATCCCCCGGGGCAGTGCCTGCTTCAGCCATCATAGCGGCTTCAAGCACAAGCAGGCCGCTGCCGGATGACAGGTTCGCCGAGTCGATGATATATACATTTTGCAGCTCTTCGGCGGCAAGCCTCGCGAAGTCATAGCATGAGGAGAAGTGGCTGCCGATACATATATGCACCAGCGCGTCGCAGTCTTTAAGCCACTCGCCGAAGTACCCAAGGTAGTCTGCGACATTGAGCGCGCTGGAGTGAGTCATGCCCGCTCCGCTCTCTACATACTCGAAAACGTCGGCAGGGGTAATATCAATGCCGTCCCTGTATTGAGTTTCGTCCTTGATGATGAACAGCGGAGCGATGCGAATGCCGTACCGTTGCAATAGTTCCGGCGGGAGGTCGCAGGTGCTGTCGGAAGAAATGGTGACTTTCATGTTTACAATCCTTTTCAAAGTTGCTTACAAACTATAGTATAATCGAGAATTCACTGCGATGCAATGATAAGGTGCGTTCGGTCAAAGATTCCTAAAAATGTGTTGAAAATACTCTCGCGGTTTAGTATTATAGTACAAGACATGCAATATCGAACAGGTAAACCAATAAATAAGTAAAGGGGATTCAGATTAATGACACACCTAACGCCGAAAGAGAACCTATTAAGGCTGTTGTACGGAGAAATTCCCGAGTGGGTACCCTCATACTCATACTACGGCCCGCATCCGGGAGTCGAAGAGGACCCGCCGAACATGAGCGTTATGAACAGCGTCCTCATGGGTAACCGGACTCGCGGAAGGATGCCGCCTGACGGATTCAAAGACATCTGGGGGGTACCGTTCGAGTCTGTAGAGGCGGTCGGCGGCTTCCCTCTGCCGAAGCCGGGCCACTTCATCCTCAAGGACATCAGGGAGTGGCGCGACGTAATCAAAGCTCCGGATGTTTCTGACGTCGACTGGGAGAAAGTGGCTAAGGGAGACCTGGAGAAGATCGCATACAGCCGCGATAACGTCGCGCTCTTTTATGGTCCGGGGGGTGGATACTTCCAGCAACTGATGGCGTTCATGGGCTTTAACGAAGGGCTGTGCGCCCTCTATGAGGAGCCGGAGGAAGTTAAGGAGCTCTTCGACTACCTGCATTCATTCTACTACAACATCGCCGTTAAGTATATAGAATACATCAACCCTGATGTGCTCTCGCTGGGGGACGATACGGCCTCGGAGCGCGCGCCGTTCGTATCGCCTGAAATGCTCAGGGAGATTTTCCTCCCTTACTATGACGATTTCGCCAGGCTTGCCAGAAACAGGGGGATACCGATAAACTTCCATAACTGCGGGAAGAGCGGCGTGTTTTTCAACGATCTTACCAGAATCGGCGTTTCGTCATGGGAGCCTGTCCAGTTGAGCAATGACATACTCGAGATCCAGAAAAAGTTCGGCAGGAGCCTGGTTATCGGCGGCGGATGGGAAGGGCGCGGGCGCCTTCTGTCGGCCGATGTGACGGATGATGAGATCAGGGAATCGGTCCGCGTAGCCATCGACACTTACGCCCCGAACGGCGGCTTCATGTTCGCGGGCGCGTTCACGCCCGGATCCACCAGCGACGACAGGACGACGCACATGAACGAAGTCCTTCAAACTGAGGTCTACGAGTACGGCCACAGTTTCTATAAGCATTAAGCCTGAACAATTAAACCGAAATGTCCTTCAGGCCTTCTGTATCCAGATAGTCTTCGACGAACTGCTTGCGCAGCAAGTCGGGGGGAACGAACTCGTTGTACTTCCCCCTGACTTGCGCTTTTTCCGGGAGGGAGAAACCGTAAGGATCCGGATTGGAATGAATAATACCTGTTATCGTGTTTTCCAAGTCTTCGCCGGAGCCGCTGTATATGACCTCGAGGTACAGGCATGTTATCCACAGGAGCCTGCTCGTGATACTCCTTTGCTGCAGAGCGTAGTGCAAAGTGATTAGCTGGCGAGTCCCGACCCAGGGGAAGATCGCGAACTTCTTCTCCGATAACTGAGTCACAAGATTATCGGTAATACCGCTCCCCAGAGCAATGTAGCGAATTTCTGCGAGACGCTCGCGGCAGCGCTCGCTAAGGTACGGGTACGCTTCGTCCGAGAGCAGGACGCTGCGTATCTTCCTTACAAGCACGGTGTGGAGCTCTACGTCAAACTCAACGTCCCAGTCTACTACAGAAATACCCGGAACCCTTTTGACAAACAGCACCTTCGCCTTCTCGTTGACGTCGACAGTCTCCCAGGTGAGGCCCGCGAGCGCGAACCGCACGCCGACGGGATATACCTTGTCCACTGTGCCTATAGTCCGGTTTTCCTCTTTGACGAGCAAGTATTCAGGCGTAATAAAGACGGTAAGGAACTTATGGCTGCTCGCCACTTTTTCCCCTTCGCGCCCAATGATGAGCCCCCCGCGCTCCGTGCGCTCGAGCTGCTCTGTCTCGACAAGATGAGTCAACAGGCGCTTGTAGTCGTCGTGCGTAATGCTCTTGAAGCAGCCGATTGTGAGTATCGACTGAGCCAGCGCCGCAGGGGATAGCTCCCCGTTGCTCTTCAGATGGCTCAGTGTCTGGTGGTAGAGCATGTTATAGGGGTGGTCGCGCGGAGGGATCGGCTCTACCCAGCGATCCTTCGTATACAGCTCGATGATCGCAATCGTCCGCAGAAGCTCCCAGTTGATGGGACCCAAAATGTCCGAGGAGTTTATTTTTATGCTTTCGACGAACGTAAAGAGCAGTTGCGGGACCTGGCCCCGGCGGCCGCAGCGCCCGAGCCTCTGCGCGAAGCTTGAAACATTCAACGGGGCGCCGACCTGTACCGCCTGGTCAAGAGAGCCGATATCTATGCCGAGTTCGAGCGTGACGGTCGCCCCCGTTACGATTTTCTCGTCCTCGTCCTTCATCTCGTCCTCCGTAGTCTCGCGTATCAGCGCGGAAACGTTGCCGTGATGCACGCGGTAAACGTCCGGCGACTTTTTCTTGCTCGCGATGTCCTTGAGGTTGGCTATGACGAGTTCAATCTCTTCCCGGCTGTTGGCAAAAATGATGGTTTTGCTGTCTAATGTGTTCGTGAATAAATACTCATAGTGCTCCCTGCTGCCAATGTCGCCGGAGGAGCTGATGTTGACGATGTTGCCGGTTCCGTCTCGCTCAGTGAAATCGCGCACGTCGCTGTAGTTGACGAAGCGCTCAATATGCAGCTTGATGCGCTTTTTACCTTCTTCGGTAATTGGCGCGGCGCAGGGCCTGCCGGTGCCCTTGCAGAGCCACTCCTGCGCAAGCGACACGTCGCCGAGCGTCGCGGACAGGCCGATACGCCTCGGTATTACGCCGGTTAGCTGCTGCAGCCGTTCCAGCACGCAAAGAAGCTGTATCCCCCTGTCGTCCCTCATGAAGTGGTGGACTTCATCTATAATGACAAAGCGCAGGTCGGAGAACATGCGCAGACAAGCCCCGCGCTTGTTCGTGACGAGGCTCTCGAGAGACTCGGGGGTTATCTGCAGCACGCCTTCGGGGCGCTTTTCGAGCGCGTTCTTTTTTGTTTGGGATGCGTCTCCGTGCCACTTTGTCACAGGTATATTGGAGTCGAGCAGCAATAGTTCAAGGCGCTTGAACTGATCGTTGATAAGGGCTTTCAGGGGCGATATGTACATGACGCCTACCGATTTGGAAGGGTTGTCGTATAGCTCGGTGAGTATAGGGAGGAACGCGGCTTCCGTCTTGCCCGAAGCGGTGCCTGTCGACAGAAGGAGGTTATCGTCGCTGTCGAGTATCGCCTCGCATGCGGCAACCTGTACGCCCCGGAGCTCCTCCCATTTGCTGGCGTATATAAAATCCTGAATGAACGGAGCCAGCCTGCTGAAAACGTCCATGCGCTATGTGCCCCCTCATGCGGCCGCAGGCCGCTATATTTCGAACTCGCGAAACTCTGCGTGGATATCCTCCTCGGACAGGCCGCCCCTTGCCAGCTCAAAGCTGTTGCTTCCCAGGATGTCCGCAGCGTTCTTCCCGGGGTTCTGGTGCACTATGCCGATAAGCTCGATGAAGTCGCGGATTATCTCCCGGGGAGTTATATGCGAGTCTGCGCCGACGCGGTTGTACTCAACGGTAAGAAAGTAGATCAGATCCTCATGGGTGAAAGTGGGGGAGTAGCCGAATAGCCCTGCGTGTATGTCCCTGAGCTTCTCAACAAGCACGTACATCTCCTCCTGCGTCAGCATTTGCAGCTTAATGATCGGCGCGGTGAGATCCCTCAGGTCGTCGGCGGCAAAATGCCCCTCTGCAAGCCTTGAGCGCAAAGCCTCATAGCTGTAGACGCCCCTGTACTTGTCCTCTATGCATTGCGGCGTCCCGCCCATCAGGAAGCCGATGTGCTTCGCCTTGCCCTGCATGGCGTCGTTATAGATCGTGAGCAGCTTTTCGTAGTTGTTCTGCCGTGTTATCGAGTTTGGGATTTTATAGATGTTGACAAGCTCGTCGATCAGCACCAGCAGCCCTTTATACCCCGCGCTCACAAGGAAGACAGCGAATATTTTCAAGAAGTCGTACCATGTCTCGTCCGTCACGATGAAGTTGATGCCGAGATCGGCTTTTGCTTCCCTGCGCGTCGGGTATTCGCCGCGGAACCACCTCAGGACGTTGCTGATAGTCTCCGAATCGCCTTGCTTGTACGCTTTCCAGTATGCGACGACAGCCTTTGCGAACTCAAAGCCGTTAACCATGCCTTCCAAAGATCCCGCGACGACGAAAATCCGCCTTTCGACTTCGCGGTCGAAATCATCGCCCGACAAGCCGCCGTCGGATTTCACGCTTGTTTGAATGCCGGATATCCAACGTTCCAGGATAAGCGGCAGGGCGCCGCCGTCGGGCTTAGACTTTGTGGACAAGCTCTGCATGAGCTCTTTGTATGTCGCCAGCCCCTGCCCTTTCGTGCCCGCGAACCTCCGCTCGGGCGAAAGGTCCGCGTCCGCGACCGCAAAGCCTCTCGCGGCAGCGTAGTTCCTGATTGTCTGGAGCAGGAAACTCTTTCCGCTGCCGTACTTCCCGACGATGAAGCGAAATGACGCGCCGCCCTCCGCGACCATGTCGATGTCACGCAATATCGCGGTGATCTCCTGCGCCCGACCGACCGTTATGTACTCAAGGCCAATGCGCGGTACGACGCCGCCTTTGAGCGAGTTTATCAGGGTGTTCGCTATTCTTGCAGGTACTTTGTTTTCCATCGAAACCTCACTGATTCAGGAGCGGTTGATAAATAAGTTGAACAAAATTGCCACAGTATTTTTGCCAGCAGACGAGGCGTTAAAACGCAGTAATGCTTGGAGCCTTGCAAGTTTTGACAACGAAGTATGATGGCAAAAATACAAGGCAAGATGCGCAAATTATTTATCAACCGCTCCTTAGGTGGTGTACATACTCATCGTATATTCGCGGCTCACCGTCGACTTCTACGATGCTGTCGCCAATTATGTCCATTGCCTTGTCGTTAATGTTGTCCACCAGCACTTCCAGCATGGCGCCTATACCGTTGGCAAACGCCCTTACCAGCCCTCCGCCTGCCAGTATCAACTCAAGCGCCTGCGCTTCGTGCCCGTCGAGCGCGTCCTTGAAGACTGCCCACTGATCTTCAGCGTCGGGCAGGTCGCGCGAAGTCGTATCCTCGAACCTGTTCTCCGCTTCAACGCTATCTGCTTCGGATTCTGCTTCGGATTCTGCTTCGACCTCTGCTTCGAGTTCGACTTTGGCTTCGACCTCTGCTTCGAGTTCGACTTCGGCTTCATCTTCCTGCACGATAAGAGCTTCCTGCGTACCTAGCGCCTCTGCGCGGATGCGCTCCAGGTTGCCGCTGTCGACGGTCACAACCGTCCGGGTGCTCTCGTTGAAGAAATCGTCTACCGCTTTCTCAACCGTCGCCTGCAGGATTTTGAAAGGGAGGAATGGTTTTTTCAAAGAGCCTATCGTGCGCTGGAGCAAGGTCGCGTCAACGGTCAGCTTGTAGTTGTACTTCAGCAGACGCCTCAGGCAAAGATCCGTCTTCTTTATCAGGTACCCCGCGAAATCCTTGCGCCATGTGTACGGTATCGATATGCTCGTCTTCCAGTGGTTGTCCTTGCATATATATTTCTTCCCGCTTATCGCGGTGACTTGCCTGTCGGGCTGGGAGAGCCAGTTGTAGAACAGGGCGCGTTTGAAGGGATACCATGAAGACAAATAGTCGCTGTTGTGGCTGAGCAGGTCGTCAGTAGAAACGCCGCGTCGCTCGCATTCTTTTTCTATCGCGAGAATAACGGCCTCGAAGCTGTCGCGGAAGAGAGCCTCGTTTCCGTCGCCGTACAGCCTGGATCGCCTCACGTCGTAGTTCGATATACCGTTCCAGGCCATCAATCGGTCGTCGCAGCTCGCGTCGAAGAGGAAGTGCTCCCCATAGCAGCCCCTCAAGCCGTTGATCTCTATGAAATCGGCGAAAGAGTCGGGCAGCTCGTAGTAGATATGGTAATCGAACAGCCATCGCGGCATATATTTGTCCAGGACATCGGAGTGCTCCCCGATTGCTTTCCAAATTGACATGAGCTTCTCAAGGCCATCTAGTGGGCTGTCGGCGCCAATCCCTGACAGCAGCTCATAAATATATACGAACACATAGGAAACGGAAACAGGCTCTATCCTTCCCGCCCTGACGCCTGTGCGCCATGTGAAGTACGTCCTCAGTTGCTTGTATCCCATATACTGGTAGCAGGGGTAGTACATCGAAAACTCAGCCTCTTCGCCGAAATCGTCGGTGAAGTCTTCCATGAGACGTGCTTGCCTGTAGAAAAAGCCGACGTCGTTACGGGCAAAGGGGTTGCCTGCGGTTATGCTGCGCATGTCGTCGAACTTTTTGCGGACAGGATCCAACCGCGCGGGCGGTATCCTCTGCGCTTCCGGCAGCGTTGCGCTGCTGAGCGCGGCAGCAGCGGCCGCGCCGGCATAGCCGCCCGCGGAGCTGCCCGCGGAGCTGCCAAGTTCGATCTGCGCGAAGTCCGCGCCGGGGCGGGCCGCGCCGTCATTGCGTACCGGCGCGCGGTTCGCCGCAGTTACGGGGTCCTGCTCGCCCCGGGGCGGGATAGGAATAGCTGCATAATCATTCATTTCTTGACTTTATCGTTAATTAGGGGTAAAGTCAAGTGGCAATTGTAATGTGGGCAGGTGATAACTGTTCAGGTACCCCGTCCAGGCGCTATATTTCATTTCGTAAGCGCAACCTCGTCGCTGCGGATTACACTAAGACTCGCGTCACAGCAAGCTGTAACGATAGCTCGTTACATCGAAG
>WRJQ01000011.1 GCA_009778485.1 Oscillospiraceae bacterium | reverse complement strand
CTTTAATATGGAAATCGTTGCTAAGAGAATGAAGCAGTTGAGGGAAGGCATGAATCTACCTCAAACCAAAATCGGTGAGTTATTGGGAGTTCCGCAGTCAAGTATTTACCGCTATGAATACGGACAATCCTCACCTTCCTTTGAAAACATGGTCCGTTTCGCGGATTACTTTGACGTATCACTGGATTATATCTTTGGCAGGGCTGACGACCCGCAGGGGAAATTGTACGAATTTCAGCCGAAAATATTGACAGATAAAATTGAGAATAAACAAGAGCTAAAGCAGTTTATCGAAATGTGCTTCGACCCTGATTCCCCCATGTACGGAAGATTGAAAGAAACCCTGTTTCAGATGATCGGCGGTGATGAAAAATGAGGTCTGTTATCTACGCACGCTACAGCGACAGCGCCCAGCGCGAGGAAAGCATTGAGGGGCAGTTGCGCGAGTGCTCTGAGTTTGCACAGCGTAAAGGTTTTACGGTAATAAAGACCTATGCAGATAGAGCGATCTCAGGCAAAAAGGCGGATAATCGTCCTGAGTTTATGCAGATGATTTCCGACAGCAAGCAGAAGAATTTCGACGTCGTTATCGTCTGGAAAATCGACCGCTTCTCACGCGATAAATATGACAGCGTTTATTACAAGAATATCCTCAAGAAGAATGGCGTCAGCGTTGTTTCCGCGACAGAGCCGATAGACGACAGCCCGGAAGGTCAACTTATGGAAAGTATCTTCGAAGGCTTCTCTGTCTATTACCTGAAAGACCTCTCCATGAAAGTCAGCAGGGGTATGACCGAAAACACGCTCAAAGGTAAATTCAACGGTGGCAATCCGACGTTCGGGTACTACATCGACGAGGATAAACACTTCCAGCCTGACCCGGAAAGAGCTTTGGTTGTAGCTGATATATTTCACCGCTACGCAGGCGGCGAAAACTCAAAAAGCATACTCAACTCACTAAGAGCGCAAGGTTTGGAAACCGCGCGGGGTAAAGCGCCGACCTATAGTTTCGTAGTAAACCTGCTTAAGAACCGCCGCTACTTGGGCGAGTACAGGTTCAAGGATACCGTTATTGAAAATGCTTTTACGCCACTTGTGGACGCCGACACATTTGAGAAATGCCAGAAGCTATTGAGCGCGAACAAACGATCGCCTTCACGCTTCAAGCCTGTTGAGGATAAATACATCCTTACCGGAAAAATCTTCTGCGGGCTCTGTGGCAGCTCTATGAATGGCGTCAGCGGCACGAGCGAAACCGGTGCGACGCATAGGTATTATCAATGCCACGCCGCAAAAAGCAAGAGAACATGCGCTAAGAAGCGCACAAATAAAGCGTTCGTGGAAACCACCGTACTGGAGTATATAATGCGTATCCTTGACGATAAACTGATTGTTGATCGGATTGTCGATACCTGCTTTGATTTACAGGCGCACAACAGCACCGCCCTGCCTGCGCTTGAAAAGCAACTCGCTCAAATCGAGCGGGAAATAGACAACGTAATGAACGCGATCAAGCAAGGGATCATTACTGCTACTACAAAAGAAACGCTCTTGAAGTTGGAGCAAGAAAAGGAAGAAATTGAAATCAATATCGCTAAAGAACGCATTGAGCGTCCTGTACTGAGCAAGGAGCAAATCAAGTTTTGGATCGGCAAATTCGCAAAAACCAATCTCAACGACACAGAACAGAAGCAGCGGTTGATCGACGTTTTTCTGAACAGCGTCTACGTTTACGATGATAAAATGCTGATAATACTCAACTACAAGGACGGCGAGATCTGCGTTGATTTCGACGAGATCAGTGAAGCTGTCAATAAAAAAGGAAACCCTGATGATAGCATGAATCATCAGAGTTCGCCTAAGTTAGTCGTTGGTGACCCGCCGGAGATTCGAACTCCGGACACCCTGCTTAAAAGGCAGGTGCTCTGCCGACTGAGCTAGCGGGTCACATGACCGCGATTAATCCGGCAAACTCACGGCCGCGCAACGCGGCAACAATGGCGTCTGACGACTGTTTGTGGTAATATAGCACGTGAAACAGGCTCTGTCAAGCGAATTGCGCTTGCATAACGTCTGTAGCACGCCCGAGCACGCCCGGGATACCCCCGGCATCGCCGCCCGGAACGCCGAAACAAAGAGTGATTGGAATGAATGGTTATGCCAAACGCCAATAAAAACAGCGAAGGAACGACCCTGCGCTACGCGCAGCGCGAAGACTGCGCCCTGCTGCTGCGCCTTATCCGCGAACTGGCCGAATACGAACGCTTGGGAAGCGAAGTTGTGGCGACGGAAGAACTGCTTGCGATGTGGCTGTTCGAGAAACATACCGCAGAAGCGCTGATCGCGGAAGCCAATGGGCAGGAAGTCGGGTTCGCGCTCTTCTTCCATAACTTCTCCACATTCCTTGGACGCGCCGGTATCTATCTGGAAGATATGTACGTCGTGCCGCAGTACAGAGGGAGGGGGATAGGCACAGCCCTAATCAAGGAACTGGCGCGGATAACCGTGAGCCGGGGCTGCGGCCGCCTGGAATGGTCGTGCCTTGATTGGAATACCCCGAGCATCAGGTTCTACGAGTCCCTGGGAGCAAAGCCGATGGAGGACTGGACGACATACAGGCTATCCGGAGAAGCGCTCTATATTCTATAGCAAGGCACCGAATACTCGAAGACGCGGCCGGTGGTAAAAGTAGTCGTGACGTCGAGCGTCAACACTTGCGTGACCTCGGAGAAGGTGTATACGCCCTCGATGCTTGATATACCGAGGCTGTTGAGGTTCGGCACAAGAACGAAAAACTCACGCGTATCGGCCTCAAGGACGAAATCAAAGCTTTCTGAATAGCCGCTTTGCTCAAAAGTATATGTGCCGGTACCATCCGGGTAAATGCTGAATGCGAGCCAGATGTCATCCACCGAGCCTTCCCAGTCCCCGATAAACGCGGCGAACACCTCCTGCCCGCCCTGCGCCGGGCCTGAATCCGCAGGAGCGCTCGATACGCCGCTTACGACGTCGACCACGATCATAACCTCGCCCGTATCGCCGTTCGATATCGTGAAGCTATCAGGAGAAAACGAGGTGTTGAACGTGAAGAATATAGACATATTGTTCACGCCGACATACTCAGGTTGATACACCTTGCCGTCAGCCTCAGCCTTGCAGGAAGCAGGTATCGCCCAGTTGCCGTTTCTGAAGGAAATAACCTGATAGCCTCCACCGCTGAGAATGATCTCGGTGTTGCCGTGTTCATCCTCCCCGATCTCATAACCTGTGAACGAGTAGCTGTTGTTGTATGCCTTATACGAGTAAGGGAATACCCCGGGCTGGGTTTCCGGAGTCTGGGAGGCCTCGGGCGTAGGGGACGACTCCGTCGGAGCAGCGGATTCAGACGGCGTATCTGACGGTGTGTCTGACGGTGTAGCAGGCGGCGGGATTGTCTCCGACACCTGCGCCGAAGCGGCAGCGCTTGGCGGCGACTCCTGCTCACCGGTACTCGTCGCAGAGCCATAGCCGGGTTCATTGCTCGCCGTGCTGTCTGCGGGATCTTTGAACATACTTCCCAAAGACCATCCGTCGGAGTCGTCAACCGACTTTCTTATGAAAATAGTGTAGATGAGTACCGCGGCAATCGCGACAAAAATCACAGACGCGGCGATTATCAGGATCCCCTTTGAGCTTTTTCCGCCCTGTTGCGCAGTCGGCGCCTGTGCCGCGCTCAGTGGAGCGGCGTACTGCTGCTGCTGCTGCTGCTGCTGCTGCGGGTATCCCGGTTCGGCGTACTGCTGCTGCGGGTACCCCGGTTCGGCATACTGCTGCTGCGGGTATCCCGGTTCGGCATACTGCTGCTGCGGGTATCTCGGTTCGGCGTACTGCTGCTGCGGGTACCCCGGTTCGGCGTACTGCTGCTGCGGGTACCCCGGTTCGGCATACTGCTGCTGCGGGTACCCCGCATCAGCATACTGCTGCTGCGGGTATCCCGGTTCGGCGTACTGCTGCTGCGGGTACCCCGGTTCGGCGTACTGCTGCTGCTGATACCCCGGTTCGGCATACTGCTGTGGTGGGTACCCCGCATCGGCAGGTTGCTGATATACTTGAGAAGGCGGGGCGCTCTGCGGGGCAGGGCCGTTAGCGACTGCACCCCCGCAAGTGGTGCAATACAAAGCTCCCTCATTTAGTAGAGTTCCGCAATTTGTGCAGTGCATAAAATACCCTCCATATTCACTCACCCCAGCGCAATCGCCTTCTGGGGGCAAAACTCGTGACAGCAGTAACAACGGATGCAATCCCGCGCGTTTACAACAGCGGCGCCCCCCTCGATAGCGATGCAGCGTTGCGGGCAAACAGAAGCGCAATCGCCGCAGCCTATGCAGTTGTCGAGAATACTTGGAGGAGAGTCGTCCTTATGCTTAATAGCAGGCCTGAAGTTGCTTCGAAGCGGCTCCGGGTCATCCCCGAGCCATTCAAGTTGACCGGGGTCATCAGGAGAAATGCCGCGCGAAGCGGCCTCATGGATAGTATAAATACTGTCCAGGCGCAAACCCATAAGATAACATTGCGCCACATCGACCGCGTAGGACGAAAACCCGCCCAGAATCACATTGAGCCGCTTAGGGTCTCCGCCGGTCGGGCCCGCGCCCTCCATACCGACGACGCCGTCCAGGATGCTGAATCCCGGTGCGACCGTCTGGCACAGATCGACGAGCATCGCCGCGAAATCCTTACGCTTCGGATGCTTCCTGTGCTGGTTCGGCTTCCCAAGCCCCGGAATGCAGCCGAACATATTCTTCGTGCAGCCCGTCATAGCCATAAAGCCGTGCGTCTTTGCCTTGGCGACAGAAATGACCAGCTCCGCGTCCAGGACAGGCGAGAGAAGCTCGAGGCGCTTGACGGCGCGCCCGTCCGGTATCTCAACGCTCCTCGATGAGGTATCGAACGACAATGAAGCCCCGCTGCGCTCCACCGCCTTCTTGATGCCGGTTTTCCCGTAGAGCAGCCTCAAAGTCGGCTTTGTATGAGGCCCGCCGGTCGAGTCAATGACAGAAACCTCCGCACCAGCTTCCACAAAAGCGGCGCACACAGCCTCGACGACTGCCGGATGGGTCGTCGCTGCATCGTCCGGGTCGCGGGGCAGGATGATGTTCGGCTTGACCAGCACTTTACGCCTGCCTGCGAGTATACCCTCCGCGCCGCCGAAAGCTTCCAGAACGCGGGCAACCGCCTGAGCGGTATGCTCATACTCCTCACAGCGGGCGACGAAGACCCTGGATTCGATTGTTGACACTTGATCACCTCACGGTGGAATTGTAAGATACTATTCAGTGCCTCGGTGAGGTCGTTGCAATCACGAGGCATGGATGCCGGAGCGCGCGAGTATGCGCATGGATGCGCATTCGAGCGAAAGGAACGTGATGTAACGGCCGAACTAAGGTGGCACTGAGTATTTACAATTGTACCACTCTGCGTGAACTCATGCAAGTATTATAAGTTGCCATTGCGAGCTATTCATGGTAGAATCAAAAAAACGCGAAAAGCAACTGTCCGGGAACCGCATGAAGACATCGGGCGCCCGAACAGACACCACAAATAAGCAAAGGAGGAAAACCATGAATTTCCACGAGTACGTCAACGCAACCGGAAAAGTACCCGCGTGGCCCTACGAAGTCAACTACGGGAAAGAAAACATAGTCGAGACCGACGTGCTTATCGTCGGCGGCGGCGTATCAGGCTGCCGCGCGGCAATCTCCGCAAAGCAAAAAGGCGCGACGGTAGCCCTGATGGATCGCGGATTCTCGAAACGCAGCGGCTCGGGAGGCGCCGGCGTCGACCACTGGCACGGAGCCGTACGCAACCCATGCTCGAAAGTCACACCTGAAATGTATTCCGAAGCCGCGATGGACACCTCGGACGGATACACATACGGCCTGGCACGCTACATAGTAGGCATGGAAGGCTGGGACACGCTGCTCGAAGCCGAACAGATGGGCGTGCAAATCAGGGACGAAGACGACGAGTTCAAAGGCAGCATATTCCGCGACGATGAAACGAAGCTCCTGTTTGCCTACGACCTCGAGAACAAACACTGCCTGCGTATCTACGGGTACAACATCAAACCCTGCGTAGCAAACGAAGCCCGCCGGATCGGCGTGCAGATCTACGACCGCACCTGCGTCACCTCCCTGCTGACAGAAGGCGGCAAACAAGGCGCGCGGGTCATCGGCGCGACAGGCATCAACGACAGGACAGGCGAGTTCTTCATCTTCAAAGCCAAAGCCGTCGTCATATCCACAGGCGGCGTCGGCAGAGTGGGCGCTTTCGCGCCGGAACTCACGCAAAGCCAGGCCATGGCCGACCTGAACCACTCAGCGCTGGGCGTCTCGATCGGCTGGCTCGCGGGAGCGGAACTCATCAGGCTGGAAGGCTTCGGCAGAGCCGGACTGTCAGGCATGGGCTACGCCCCCTACAGCACAGGCAATGACAACAACACATATCAAGGCGTAAACAACGTCGATAAAGACGGCAAGAAGATCCACTATGCCTACGCCGACGGCAGGCTTATTACCGAGGAGGAAGACATCTTCAAACCTGTCGAAGAGGACTCCTTCATAATCGGGCATGGCATCGGCCTCGATAACGGATATAAACAGAAATACAGAATCACGCACACAGAGCCGGGCCTCTGGGACAAAGTCATGGCCGGCGAACTGCAGCAGCCTTTCTACACCGACATGACGACGCTGAGCGAAAGCTCGAGGCGGCTCATATTCGGGCTGATGCTCGCGCATGAAGGCAAGTGCCGCGTACCGATATACGAGAACCTTACCGCCTGGGGCTTCGACCCCGCAAAGGATATGCTGCAGTACCCGGTCGCCGTGTACGAAGCGCCGATGCTGCTCGGCGGTTCCTGGCCCGGAGCGCAGAGCACGCCCGCAAACTGGAGAGGCGGCGGCGGCGGATACCTGGTCGATTGGCGGCTTATGACCTCGCTGCCGGGGCTCTTCGCCTCCGGCGACGGCCCGCTCCCGGGTTCGGGCTGCCACGGAGAAGCGCACACAACAGGGCGCTATGCAGGCAGGCAGGCCGCCGTATTCGCGCTGAAGAGCGAAGCGGTGGAACCGGACGCGGGGCAAATCGCGGCGATAAAGGCAAAGGTATACGCGCCCGTCAACACAGCCGGCGGCGATATCGGCTGGAAGGAGTTCAACTACGCGGTTGTAAGGATCATGCAGGATTACAACGGCGAATACAGGACTCTTCACACGCTCGACCTTGGCATACGCAGGATGAAGGATCTGATCGAAACCGAGGGCGAGCGCATGTACGTGAACAACCCGCATGAACTTGCCCGCGCTGTCGAAGCCATGTCGGCAGCGGAACTCGGCGTCGCATACTTCGAAGCGGCGAAAGCAAGGACAGGCAATGTGCCAAGGCTGGGCTTCAAACGCACCGACCTCAAAGAAGAAGATACCTCCGGGAGCTGGAACCCGATCCATCTGGAGGGCGAAAAAGCAGTAGCGCGCTTCGTACCGCTGCGCTACTACCTGCAGGAACCTTACGCGCCGACGCTTGAAGAAAACTACAAGCGCTACGCAGAAGTATAAAGAAGTGTTGGAAAAGGAAAGGAGATAACACATCAATGAACGCTTATTCAATGCCAAGCCAGTCGGGGCCGTGCAAAGTCCTGGAGTTCGACAAAGCCAAATGCGTCGGCTGCAACTCCTGCGTGAACGTTTGCCCGAACGACGTTATGATCCCGAACCCTGAAAAGGGCAAAGAGCCGATCGTCATCTACGCCGAAGAATGCTGGTTCTGCGGCGGCTGCGTCGAAGAGTGCCCGAAAGACGCGCTGACGCTCGTTGCCCCCGCGAAACAGCGTCTGTCGACGATATGGGTGCGCAAAGAGACAGGGAAAGAGTACCGCGTAGGCATGAAGAACCCGCTCCCGCCGAACACCACCCCACCCTCGGGGAACAAGTAGCTTGTTAGTTAGTAGTTAGTAGTTAGTAGTTATGCAAGTGAAAACTGCCTGTTTCCAGGCAGTTTTCGCTTGCCATAATGCTGAACACTAACACTAACTCGCAACTCGCAACTCGTAACTCGTAACTCGTAACTAACTACTCTTAGCCGCTTCCGCGCGAAGCCGCCGCTGCTCGAGCCCCTTGTCCTGCCAGTTGCCAAACTTGAAGTAGAGGAAGTTGAGCACAGCGCCGATGACCATGCCGAGTGCCATAGCGTAATACACTCTGTAATACCACTCGGTTCCGACGCCCGCAGCCCTCGCCAGATCGGCAGAGGCGTACTCACCGGACTCCACAGCGACCCTGATAGCCCTGTCGAGTGGGACAATCGCCAGAGCGAAAGTAAGCGTGAGGCGGCAGATCTGCGCGATGAAGCTGTTAATCACAGGCCGTATGGCAGCCCCCGCCCCGCGCATCGCTCCGGCGATGCAGTGATCCATACCCATGAAAGCATAGAAGAAACAGATGATCCGAATACCTCGCTTACCCATCTCCATCACGTGGTCAGACACACTGAAGATACTGATTATAGCCCCTCCCGCGAACCACATCACGACGCCAAGGAACGCAGCGATGGTCAAAATAGTCGCAAGAGTCACATAGATACCCTTCTGGGCGCGCTTGGGATTCCCCGCGCCAATATTCTGGCCGGAGAAAGTAGTCATAGCCATGCCCAGCCCCATGAGAGGCATGATAGCGAACCCGTCAACCCGCTGGATAACTGCGTTCGCCGTCACGAACTCTGCTCCGAAAGAATTACCGAACCTCTGCATGATAAGACCGCCGAGAGACATAGCCATACCCTGCAAACCGCTCGGCAAGCCAAGGCGCACGATGTTCTTCAGGATGAAACTGTCCGGCTTTATGACCTGTGCGGGGCTGATTTTCATGCTGTACCCGCCCCTGTTGATCCTCAACATCAGGATGATGCCTGAAGAGAACTGCGCTATCAGTGTGGCAATAGCGACGCCGGCCACGCCCATCCTGAGTATGAGGGTAAACAAGGTGTCGAGGCAAATATTTATGCAAGTGGAGGTAATGATCGCGTAAAGCGGCCACTTGCTGTCGCCCATGCCGCGGATTATGCCCGAGCCGAGGTTAAAGAAAAGGTTCCCGCACGTCCCTCCGAAGATGATCATCAAATAGAGTGAAGCGCCTCCGATGATCTCCTGCGGGGTGTTAAGGAGCCTGAGCAGCGGGCGCGACAGCGTCAGCCCGATGCCGGTTATCACGAGGCCCATCATAAGAGCAAGAAAAACGGTCGAGTTGACCGCCTTGTTCAGACGTTCGAAGTTCTTAGCCCCGTACATCTGCGATATAATGATGCTGCCGCCCATGGAGACGCCCATAAAGAGCGCGTTGAACAGCATCATAATCGGGAAACTGATCCCGACTGCAGCTATTCCGTAGTCTCCGATGGCATAACCGACGATAATCGTGTCTACTACATTATAAAGCTGGTTGACTAGATTAGCCGCCATAAGAGGCAGCGCGAACCGCAATACTTTAGAAAGTATCGGTCCCTCCGTTAAATCATTCATTCTTACTCTCAATCTGCATTATTTTTCTTGCAGTATAACACGAATAACGCCGCTCCGCAATAGGTTGCGAGCAGCGAAATTTGCCGGGTAAATTTGCCGGAGAAAAGGAGCCGCACGGTTTATACGCGCAGCTCCTTGCTCGAGACAGAAAACTATTACTCGCCCGCTTCGAAAAGGGCGACAGCCTCCTTGTGCTTCTCGATGATATCGATCTTCTGCGGGCAGCGCAGCTCGCACACGCCGCAGGCGACGCAATCGCTCGACTTAGCCGGAGTGTTGCCCCACATACCGCCCGTGACCATGCCGTAGCCGCGCCTGGAACCGGGCAGGTTCTGATACTTCGTGTAGTCGTTCATAAGCCGCAGGATACCGGGCGTGTTGATCTTCTGCGGACAGTCGTCCACGCAGTAACGGCACTGCGTGCAAGGGATAGTCGGAATCTTTGCCAGCTCTTCCATCGCCTCGGCGATGACCTTCATCTCGGCGTCGCTCAAAGCGCCCATGTTATCCGCAGTCTTCGTGTTGTCGTCGACCTGCTCCAAATCGGACATGCCGGAAAGCACGGTGACGACTCCATCCAGCGCCATCGGGAAACGGAGCGCCCACGAAGCGATAGACACATCGGGATTCGCCTTCTTGAAAATCGACTGGACCTCCGGCGTGAAGTTCGCCAGCGAACCGCCCTTGACAGGCTCCATGACGATGACGCCGACGCCATGGGCGACGCAAGCGTCGTAGCATTTCTTGGACTGGACTTCCTTATCCTCCCAGTCCAGATAGTTGATCTGAAGCTGGACGATATCGACGTCCTTGCCATGTTCGTCCAGGATCTTGTTTAAGGTATCCGCATCACCGTGGAAGCTGAAGCCGATGTTCTTCGCCTTGCCCGTGTCCTTGACGCTCCTCCAGTAGTCCCATGCCCCGGTCTTGTCGAGCATCTCGAGACCCCTGCCGATGCCGTGGAGGAAATAGAGGTCGAAATACTCCAACCCTGCGCGATCCAGAGAAGTCTGGGTCATTTGCTTCAAGTCGTCCTGCGTGAGCATCTCCCTGACGGGCAGCTTCGTCGTGACCTGGAACTTGTCGCGGTCGTAACGCTCGGACACCGCTATGCGGATCGCCTCCTCGGACTTGCCGCTGTGGTAGCCGTAGGCAGTGTCGTAGTAGGTGAACCCGCGTTCCATGTAGAGGTCTACCATCTTTTTGACCAGTTCGTAGTCGATCTCGCTCTCCGGTTTGCCCGGCAGCGTGGGGAGCCGCATGAAGCCGAACCCCAGTTTTTTTATCGGTTTGCCAAAGTATTCTTTCACCAAATAAAACCTCCTAATAGAATAAAAATTGTATTGTACATGAGTATACATCAAGCGCGCGCGATTTGCAAGAAGAACGCAACAGCACAAGGACGGTTCTCTTGTGTTGTTGCCGTCCCCTTGTGCTACCCTTGTGCTATCCGAAGGTCCTGCCGCGGAACCTCGTGTGCGGGAGAATCACCCGGCTGATAATCGCCGCCGCCTCGGCGCGGCTGACCGGGTTCTCCGGGTTGAACGACCCTGCGTCGTCGCTGCCGAACACAACGCCCGCTTCATAAAGCTTGACAATGCTGCCGCTGTAAGCGGTACCGCCCGTCACGTCGGGCAAGGCCAATACTGTGTTGAGCGGCGCAAACTCCTCAGGCGGCAAAGCGCGCGAGAAGATATACGCCATCTCGGCGCGGGTGGCATCGCGCTCATAGTCGGAAAAGTCGCGCGAGGAAATAATATCGTTATCTACCGCATAGTCCACATAGACTTCGAACCATGGGATCCTCTGGATGAACTCCTCCCCGCCCGTGAAGTAAATACAATGCACCCTCGCTGCCATCGTAATCGCCTGAGCTAAAGTAACCCTGCCGCCCGGGCGGAAAAGCGCGTCGTCGATGCCCAGCATGACGCCGTACTCGTATGCCAGCGCGACCGCCTTCTGCTCGTCAAAACCATACCACAAAGCCTCATCAACATCCGTGAACTGCCCCCTGGAGTAGGAGTTGGCGATAACGAAATTATCCATACCGGGCATGTGAGCATCCTCATCCTCATCCGCATCGTCATCGCCGCCGTCATCGTCTCCGTCAGCATCAGCATCAGCATCAGCATCCGCGTCCGCGTCGGCATCAGCGTCGCCGTCATCATCAGGAGGCAAACCCGCAACGAAAGGAATGCCCCATTCCTGCGCGTAGTCCCATGCGGCGGAACCGATGGCGCCGTAGAAAGTCATCCCGGGAATGGCGTAGTGGACATAGTCCGGCGGATCGGCCGTGCAAAAAGAAACCGCTCCGATGCTCTTCACGCTGCCCGGGATAACCACGCTCCGCAGGCTCGGGCAAAACATGAACGCGAAGTTGCCGATACTTGTCACGCTGCCGGGAATAACCACCGTCCTCAGCTTGGCGCATTCGTACAACATATAATCTTCGACCTTCGCCATACCCTCGGGCAGCGAGATCTCCCTGATTGCGTTCTTGTAATACTTTCCGTCGACGTAAGTGTTAATCAGATGAGTATGCGAGATATATTCCAGCGAAACATCAAAATACACATCATTCGGCGGTTGCTTCTCCAAATACACCCCGTCTTCATAATAGTTTCTGCAGTCCCATGTCGTGTCGATGATTACCCACCTGCCGTCGGCATAGACCTCAGTCCATGCGTGGCCTTCTGCAGGCACATTCCCCGAGACGGTCAGGGCAGGAACTCCGGAGGCTCGCAGCAGCGCCTCGGTCAAGGAGGCGAACTGCCCGCAGACGCCCCGCCTGTCCCTGAGCAATATTGATAAATCGCCGCCGTCGTCTACAGCCTTTGCGTCGAGCCAGATATTCCCGCATACCCAGTCGTGGACAGCCCTCGCCTTTTCGTAGTCTCCGGACAAACCGCCCGTTATGGAAAGAGCCAGGTCGAGCAGCTCGCCGGTAAACTTCGTCACTCCGTTACGAGTCAGGAAAATAACGTCGCTTTTTTTCTCACTATCGCTGTACACGCTCAGATTATGCGCGTAGTTCGCCGGCGGCGAACCGCCTGCAAAAGCAGCCGCAGGCAGCAGCGTAAGCAGCAGCGCTAAAAAAGGCGCGAGTCTCAAAAATTTCTTAATCATGCGCATAATCCCCCCATCTGTTACAACTGTCTCAGGGGCTGCGCCAAGCAGCTCCGTCAACTGGTGATTCCTCTGAACAGCATCATTATATTAAAGCCCATCGATTAATGCAAGCTCACAACTGAAATATAACGCCTGGAGGTAGTGGGTACCTGAACAAGCATCAGAATTATTGACAGTCAGCCCTCTTGGTATTATACTTGCTGAAAAGCAAGCGCGAAAACCACGAGGAGGAGGCTTCCGCCTGAAGCCGCAGTGAACAAATGAAAAAAATCGACGCTCACATACACTACTGGGTCGGACGCCCGCACTTCGACGACCTCGCCAAAGAAGCAGGGTACGACAACACAGAACACCAACTGCGTGAAACATTCGCACAGCTTGGCATAGTCCGCGCCGTAGTCATGAGCAACCTCGGGATGGACGGCGAGACAATCAGCTACCCTGACTTTATGAGCTACTGTGCCGGAGTCGGGCACAACGCGCTGGACGACGACAAAATTGACAAAAGCGTCGAAATGGCAGAGAAGCACCTCGCCCTGCAGCAATGCGTCGGGCTGAAAATATACGCCGGATACACGCCATACGACCTGGACGACCCGGTCTACACACCCTTCTACGAACTCGCGCAAAAATACAAAAAGCCCGTAGCCGTCCACATGGGCGTGACAGCCCATCCCAGGGCGCTGCTCAAATACTGCCACCCGATGCAGATGGACAACATAGCCGTAGCGCACCCCGAAGTACAGTTCGTGATGTGCCACTTCGGCAACCCCTGGCTCATGGACGCAGCCGCCGTAGTTGAAAAAAACAACAACGTCGCCGTGGACCTCTCCGGGCTGATAGCGGGAAAACTCGACGTCGAAAGCTACCTGAAGAAACAAAGCGGCTATGTCGAGCAACTAAAAACCTGGATAGCGTATGTAGAAAACTATGAAAAGTTCATGTTCGGCACAGACTGGCCCCTAACAGGCTTCGCAGACTACCTCCGCCTGTTCGAGCACATCATACCCGAAGAGAACCTCGAAGACTTCTACTACAACAACGCCTGCCGTATCTACGGATTATCGGGAATGTGAGTGAACCGTAAATGCTGAAGATCGCTGTATGCGACGACAACCAGGAACACCGCAAAGAAATCCAAAACGCCGTGTCGAACATCCTGTTCGAGCAAGACGACCTCATGATCGAAGTATTCGCGGACGGCGCGGAAGTCATCGACCGCATCGCTGACGGGCTGTTCGCGTTCGACCTCATACTGCTCGACATCGAGATGCCCGGAGCGGACGGCCTTGCGGTAGCCGGGACAATCCGCGAAAACGATGTCGCCACAGACATCATCTTCATAACCCGGCACGAAGAATACGTCTACGAAGGCTACAAATACAAAGCGTTCGGCTACCTCACAAAGCCGGTTTCGACGTCGAGCCTGTCGGCCGAGATCAACCGCTATATGCGCGAGCGGGAGGACACGGTATCTAAATATCTGATCATAACGACGAACGGATGCCGCCAGAAACTCAATATGCGCCACATCGACTTTGTCGAGAGCTCCAAGCGCAAAATATCACTCGTCATGGGCGACAGCAGCCTGGAATGCTACGCGAAACTGGACGACATTGAGCAACTGTGCGAAGGCAAGCTCATAAGGACGCACCAAAGCTTTCTGGTCAACCCGGAGCGGATCAGGCGCATGACGAAAACGGACGCGACGCTTGAATCGGGGCAGGTCGTCCCGATCAGCAAACGATACTACCAGAGCGCATACAAAGCCTTTGAAGGCAACTACGACGAGTACGCCGAGAACGGCACGGAAGGGTGATTAATACTTAATGATATCGTTCGCGCAGATAACGAACGTAGGCAGCCGCGAGATCAACGAAGACAGCGTTCTCATTGAAAAAGAAGGCGGACGCATACTCTTTGCCCTTGCGGACGGCCTGGGCGGGCACGGAAGGGGCGAAGACGCCTCGCAGCTCGTGACCGCCGTATGCGCTGAAGTGTTCAAAAACGGAGGCGGGCTCGACGAGTGCTTCACGCAGGCGCAGGAGCGGCTCATGGAGCAGCAACGCAAGGAGAGAGCGCCCGAGGAGATGAAAACCACGCTCGCGCTCCTGCTCGCCGATAACGGCAAAGTAAGCTGGGGGCATATTGGCGACTCGCGAGTATACAGGTTCGCCGCCGGGAAGTTCGCCGCGAGGACGCTGGACCACAGCGTGCCGCAAATGCTGGTGCTGTCGGGAGAAATCAAGGAAAAAGCGATCCGCTACCATGAGGACCGCAACAGGCTGCTGCGGGTCATGGGCGTCGAATGGGAGAGCCCGCGATTTGAGCTGTCGGACGAAGACGCCATAGAGCCGGGCGACAGATACCTGCTGTGCAGCGATGGGTTCTGGGAACTGATTACGGAAAAACAGATGCAGCGCCACCTGAAAAAAGCCCCCACGCCGGAAAAATGGCTCGAACTGATGGAACAGGATGTAAAGGATAACGGAAAAGGCAGGGACATGGATAACTACTCGGCAATCGCCGTGTTCGCCCCGTAGAGGCGACCCTTGTGGCCGCCCTCCTTGCAGCGCTGTGAGCCACGCTCCCCCGTCCCCGCCGTAGGGGCGGACGTCCTCGGCCGCCCGAACTCCCGCCCCATATCCAAAAATGTCAAAAAAACGTCCAAAAATGACATAAACATGCACGCAACGTGGAAATCTGCTATCATCGCCACAGAAACAAAAACGTATCGGCACAAAAAGCGCAAGGAGGAAAACTCTGTGCAACGCTGCCTGGGATGCATGGAAGAATATACCGACGGCGAACTGTTCTGCCCGCACTGCGGCTACGTCCAGGACGCCGAACCCAGCGAACACTACTTCCTCGTCCCCGGAACGATCCTGTCGAAAAGATACATAGTCGGGAAACCCATCGGCTATGACAACCTGCAAGTCGTCTACATATCCTATGACGCGCTCAACGAACGCAAAAGCTTCATAAACGAGTACCTCCCACGCGAACTCTTCGTACGCTCGCCGGCAAACCCGGAAGTGCTCATCCTCAGCGAAGCAAAGATAAAGCCGTTTCAGGACGGCCTGCAAGCATATATGGACATGGCAGGGCAACTGGGGCAGTTCAACGAACTGGCCGGATTGCCGGCCGTGTCCGATTCTTTTACAGAGAACAACACAGCCTACGTCGTGACCGAGTACCTGGAAGGCAACTCGATCAAAAGTATCCTCGGCAAAAGGAACGTACTCGCGTATGAGCAGGCACGCGAAGTCGCGCTGCGCATACTGCAGGTGCTGAAAGTGACGCACGCGGCGGGAGTATTCCATGGCAGTATCTCCGCCGACAAAATATTCATAACGGACGAAGGCGAAGTCAAGCTGCTCGGCCTGCTATCGGCAAAGCGCGCCATGCAAGACGCCGCCGGCGCAACGGGCGGGAACCGGCCGGGCGAAGCGCTGCCCGGGCAAACAGGGAGTATGGATAACGCAACGAAAGCGCGCACAGACGCATACGCGGCCGCCGCGATGCTCTACTTCATGATGTCCGGCAGCGACTCAGGCTCCGCCGAGCCGCTGACAAAGAAAAGCACTTTGCTATCGCTGTCGAAACTGGGCGCACAGTTACCGGTGAAAGCGGACAAAGCCATAATGGACGTGCTCAGGAACGGATCGAGCAGCGTGATATCCGACGCGAACGCGCTTGAAGCCGCGCTGCTGGCTGCCGCGCCGGAGCAGCGCAGGGTACTGCCGCTCTGGGCTATTATCGGCGCCGCTGCGCTTGTCCTGGCGCTTGCCGCAGGCGGTTGGTTCGCATACACGAAGTTTTTCGCGCCGGAAAAGGACGAAGAACCGGAGGAGACCCCGACAGAGCAAAGCTCCCCGGCAGACGCCGACGCCGACGCCGACACAGACGCAGACGCAGACGCAGACGCAGACGCGGACGCGGACGCAGATGCAGACGCCGACACCGACACAGACGCAGACGCAGACGCAGACACCGACACCGACACCGACGCCGACACAGACACAGACGCGGACGCAGACGCAGACGCCGACGCAGACGCCGACGCAGACGCCGACGCAGACGCAGACGCAGACGCCGACGCGGACACAGACCCCGCAACCACCGGCAACCCCGCAGCCACCGGCAGCCCCGACCCGTCAGAGACCGGCGGCATAAGCGACGACCGGCCTCCCCCAGAAAAACCACAACCGACGCGCTCATCTACAACATCCCTCGTCGACCCGAACAGAACGCATATAACGCACAACTGAACCCCCTAACTCGCAACTCGTAACTCGCAACTCGTAACTACTAACTAAACCCAAAGGTTGGTGTGACCCATGGCCATAAAAAAGTGCCCCAACGGACATTACTTCGACGACCTGAAATACCCGGCCTGCCCGCACTGCGAAGGCAACGCCGCAGCCACGCCCGTCAGCAAAGGCGAAGACCCCAAAACCGTGGCGATGCGCGAACCGCAAATCAGCGGCACAAAACCGCAAGAACGCAGCCGCCGCATCACGACAGGCGCCAAAGACGACGTGACCGTAGGCATATTCACATCGAAAATGCAAGCCGACCCGGTCGTCGGCTGGCTCGTAGGGCAAAGCGGCAGCGAAAGAGGCAGGGACTACAGGCTGCACACAGGCCGCAACTTCATCGGCCGCTCGATAAAAATGGACGTCGCCCTGGCTGACGACGAAGAAATATCCCGCGAAAACCACTGCTCGATACTATACGACCCCGCGAACGCCGCGTACTACATAGCGCAAGGCGAAGGCACGAACACATACCTCAACGGAACCCTGCTCACCGGAGCCTCCAAACTCGCCGAAGGCGACACAATCCGCCTGGGAAACGCCGAAATGGTATTCATCCCCTACTGCAAGGAGGACAGAAAATGGCTGTGAAGAAGCATGCAAGAGGACTGGCGCTGCTGACCGCGCTGCTGCTCGCGGCAGCCATGCTCGCAGGCATGACGACGACAGCGACCGCCGCAAACGCCGCGACGCTGCGCTTCGAGCGCGCTACCGTGAACATGCCGGAAATAGACGTCATGTTCCTGATCGACAATAACGCCGACAACGCCGAAGCCCCAGCTCCGGTCAGAGCAGGCGAGCTGACAGCCACGCTGGACGGCGCTCCGCTCAACGTGGAAAACGTGACGGAATACGACAAAGGCACACGCTACATCTTCGCAGTCGACGTCTCCGGCTCCATGCAGCAGGCGCAGACGAACGCGATAAAGAACAGCCTCAAAGAGTTCCGCGAAACGATGCCGATGCGCGACCGCATGATACTGCTCACCTTCGGTGAAGAAGTGAACATACTCCTGCACGGAGGCGAAAGCAAAATAGAAGCCCTCGAGAAAATCGACACGCTGCACAGAAGGGACCGCAACACAAGATTCTACGACGGAATACTCACGCTGCTGGCTATCGCCGAGAACAAGTCGCCCAACCTGCCCGACAGAAGCGTCGCGATCCTGTTCTCAGACGGCCTGGACGACACAGACGGCGGAGGGCACACAAGCAGCGAGATCATAGACACAGTAACCGAAAGCACAGCCCCCATATACACATTCGGCTTCAGCAACTTCGGCACGACAGCGTCGGCAAAAGCCGCGCTGGACGCTCTCGGGGAACTCGCGCGGCGCAGCAAAGGCCAGTTCGCCGCCGTGACGCCGCAAAACCTCGACGAGACATTTCGGGCATACATCGACAAACTCGACCGCGTCCAAGTCGCCCGCCTGCGCGCGGATAACAACCTCATCGACTTCAAGGAACACACGCTGCAGCTCACCGTCAACCGGGTAGGCGGGAGTATGACATCGTCGATGCCTGTGATGCTCGACTCCTCAATCCCGGATTACGACGCCCCCTGGGTCACATTCGACCCGACGCAGACAGGGGAGCAGGAGTTTATGGTGGTCTTCAGCAAACGTCTGCAGGGGGCAGATATAAAAGACAACTACATCGTAACGGACGAAAGCGGCAAGGCCCTGGCGATACAGAGCGTCTCGTATGACCCGGGCACAAACACCGCCGTCATAACCTTCGACGGAGTGCCGTATACAGGCGAATACACGCTGAGAATGAACAACATCACGGACGTCTCCATGGAAAAGAACCCGATCATCGGGCAGTATAACTTCGAGTTCAAAGGCCGCACGCCCCCCGAAGAGACGCCCGCGCCAACCGGCAATACATACAACAGCCCGCAGCAACCCGAAGGGCCCGGACAAAGCAGCCCCGGCAGCTCGCAGGAGAGCGAGCCGCCCATAATACAAATCGAGGCGCCGCGCAGCTTCATCGACGACTACTGGTGGCTTGTGCTGCTGCTCATCATACTGGCAGTCGCCGCGCTGGCCCTGGTGCTTATATTCACGATCAAAAAACACAGAGGCGTAGTGCAGGTCGACGGCAAAATCGGCTTCGGCGACGCCGTGGAATTCAAGCACCACTTCACGACGCCGGACAGCGCCCGCGCCACCCTTGTCGTCACCGACATGGCCGGCAACGCGAATAAAATCGACCTCGACATATACGGCAGCTTCTTCGTAGGCCGCTCCGAGCAGATAAACAACCTGAGCTTTGACGACGGCAAACTGTCGCGGCAGCACTTCGTGATAGAAGCGGACGCGGACGGGTTCTTCATATCAGACCTGAACTCGACGAACGGCACCTACCTCAACGGCGTCCCGCTCGCGGGCAAGAGGAAACTGAACGGCAACGACGTCATCACGGCAGGCAACGAAAAATTCGTCTTCTACGGCTGAGCAATCTACCACAACTCGTAACTCGCAACTCGCAACTCGCAACTCGTAACTCGCAACTAAACCGAAAGGGGAAGACCGATGGCCGCCATATATCACAACCTATGCCCGAACTGCTTCCAAACGTCCTTCGCAGGCGGCAAATGCGGCGTGTGCGGATACAACGCCATCGAAATCCCCGAAAAAGCGATAGTCCTCCCGCCCGGAAGCCAGCTCAACAAACAATACATCGTCGGCCGCGTGCTCGGCGTCGGAGGCTTTGGCATAACCTACCTCGCGAAAAGCACCGCGACAGGCAAAATCTGCGCGATAAAAGAATACTTCCCCTCGACGCTCGCCTCGCGCGGCTCAGACTCGACGGTACTGTGCGGCTCCGGCAAGGAACTGTTCGACCACGGCGTAGAAAGGTTCATCGGAGAAGCGGACACGCTGAAAAGATTCTCCGGCAACCCTCACATAGTCCAGGTATACCACTCCTTCAGGGAGAACGGAACCGCCTACTTCGCGATGGAATACCTCGACGGAGTGACAGCCAGAGGCCTCGCGAAAAGCTTCGGCTCCTGCCTCCCGTACAACCTGGCGATAGAAATACTGCTATACGTCACAAGCGCGTTGCACGACGTCCACCAACGCGGCTTCCTCCACAGGGACGTCAGCCCGGACAACATCTTCATAACCCGCGCCGGGCAGGTAAAACTCATAGACTTCGGAGCGACGCGCAGCTTCGTCAGCGAAAAAAGCAGCGGGCTATCCGTCATCTTCAGGCCGGGCTTCGCGCCGCCCGAGCAATACTCAAGCAGCGGCGACCAGGGCCCCTGGACAGACATATACGCCCTCGCCGCGACATTCTACTACCTCAGCTCAGGCACGACAATCCCCGAAGCGCACGCCAGGCTCAGCGGGATGCCCGTGCCGCCCCTGACAGGCATAGTCCCCGCGATGAGCCCCGCGATATCCGACGTGATAGACGTCGCCCTGCGCCTGAACCCGAAAGAAAGGTTCCCGACGATCGACAACTTCTTCAGCGTCGTCCAGGCGGAGGTCAACGCCCCGAAAATCGAAAAACCGATAGCGCATGAAACGCACGGGAACCCATATCTCCTCGTGGACGGCGGAAGGTTCAAAGGCTACAAATGGGCGATACCCGGCAACATGGACATAATCGTCGGCCGCTCCACAGGGCAATGCAATATAATCCTGAACGACCCGAACATAAGCAGGACGCACTGCATAATCCGCTTCGAGCGCAAAGCCGGCTGCTTCTACCTGATGGACATCTCATCCCACGGGACATTCAGCGACGCGGGGCACAGATACGAACACGGCGCCTATCGCGCGGTCGCCCCCGAAAGCCGCTTCTACCTGTACTCGCCCGAATACATGATCAAAGTAGGCCTCGAATGACGCCTAGGGGAGCGGGACTCGAACTCGACACGCCCCCCCTTACCAGCCGAAACCCCCGAGCAAGGCTCCTAACGAAAGAGATGGTCGGATAATGGCGAAAACAAAGCAGAAAGCCCCGAAAGGAAAAAAGATAGTAACGATCTCCCTGGCGCCGCGCAGAGTGACGAGGGACAGCGGAGCCACGCTCCGGCTTGGACCGGCCATGACGCCGGGCGCCGCGCAGGCCGCGCAGCCGATGAGCTTCGCGCAGCTCAGCGACGCCTCGGAAGACGCAATACACTACATCACCGCCGGCGAAACGCACCAGGGCACGCGCGAGTACCAGCAGGACGCCTACTACGTCTCGAACTCCGCGAGCGCCCGCCGCGGGGACAGCACCGGAGTCTTCGGAATCCTGTGCGACGGAATGGGCGGCATGGAACGCGGCGGGGAAGCGAGCAGCATAGTAGTCGACGAACTGAGCAAAGAACTCGGCGCGCTGGCGCAAGAAACGGAGATAGCGGAGTTCTTTAAAGAAAATATCCGCAAGATGGATCGGATGCTCGCGGGCAGGTTCGGCGACGGAGTCACAGGGACGACCCTGGTAGCCGCGGTGGTCGTAGAGGACAGGCTGTACTGGTGCTCGGTAGGCGACAGCAGAGTCTACCTGCTCAGAGCGGGCGAGATAGTGCAAGTCACTCGCGACCACAACTATCATTTGCAACTGATGGAAAAAGCGGACGCGGGCGAAATCACAGTCGTGGAAGCGGACACGCACCCCGACAGGGAAGCGCTCATCAGCTTCATAGGCTCCGGGCGCGCCGACTTGATCGACGCCAACTCAGAACCATTCCACCTCGAGAACGGCGACGTGATCCTGCTTTGCAGCGACGGCCTCAACAAATCGCTGAGCGACGCCGAAATCGGCAAACTGGTATTCAACAGCCCCGGCAGCCTTGTAGACATAGCGAGGCAACTGATCCGCACATCCATAGATATAGACATGAACGCGAAAGACAACACCACGGTAGTACTAATACGGTATGTAAGCAATTAGTAATATAATAAAGGAGTGTATCAGCATGAACCTTACGCGTTGCAACAACGGGCATTTCTTCGACCTTGACAGATTCGCCCAATGCCCGCACTGCGCGTCGTCGGCCGGCAGGCCGAGCAGCGTAGTAACGGTGGCGCACGAGCGAAACGACGGCGTCACAATGCCCCTCGCGCCGGAAGCGATTACAGCGGGCCAGCCGCCCTCACTGGAAAGCGCGGCGAAAAACGCGATGTCCAGCGCGACCGCGCCGCCCCCGCCGCAAGCCGCGGAAGGCGTCACGGTGAGCTACTACAACAAAGCCATAGGCACCGAACCCGTTGTAGGCTGGCTCGTATGCGTGGAAGGAGCCCACAGAGGCGAAGACTTCAAACTCAAATCCGGGCGCAACTTCATCGGCAGGTCGGCGAACATGGACGTCGCGATCACAGGCGACAACAGCGTATCGAGAGAAAAGCACGCCATAGTCGTATACGACCCGCAGACCCACAAATTCATGACACAGCCCGGCGAAGCCAGGGAACTATGCTACCTCAACGGCCAGCTCGTGCTCAACACGATGGAGCTTGAGCAAAACGACATCATAACAGTCGGAGCCACGAAACTGATGTTCTTCCCGTGCTGCACGGACGCATTCCATTGGGATATGCAGTCGGGAATCGAACCCTAGCCGCCTGTCGACTGCATCTGCTCGAGACGGAAGAATAGAGACATAACGAGTTCGCCCCCCCCAAGGAATCCCCCAAGGAATCCCCCGGGACCACCCGGGTCTCCCCCCGGGAACTCCACAGCGAGACCCAACGCGCAAGCCAAGTAATCCAACGCGGGGCTCCGCCCCACAACCCAAAAAAACCAGGAGGAATCACAATGTACAACCCATTTTATGACTTCGATCCCTTTGGATACTCCAACCCCTTCGACGACGCCTTCTCGATATTCAACGGCATGAGCTTCCTCGGCGTGTTCCTGCTCATCATCATGGTGGTGATAGTCGCGGTAGTGTACTTCATGCGCGGCTACACGCTCCTGTGCATGGGCCGCAAAGCCGGCCTGTCCGCAAAGTACAACTGGATGCCCTTCATCCCCTGCGCCCAAGCAGCCTACAGGTACAGGATCCTTGGCGAAGCGGACGCGAAACTGTTCTGCTGGACAGACTATATGTTCTACTCGCTAATCATCATCCTGTCATGCATCTTCCTTGAAATCCCGTTCCTATTGGCGTTCATCATAACAGCGCTCGTATTCCTCTTCTCCGACAGGCTGGCGTTCCTGCTTATATGGTTCGTTATGATGATCATGTGCTTCTCGATACCCGGCATGCCGGCCGGCTGGACGGTCTTCGCGACGGTAGTATTCCTCTACCTGTGCGTCGGCCTCGCCTTCCGCTTCGTATACTACAAGAAACTCTATAAAGCCTTCAACATAACCCCGCTGTTCGCGATGCACATCTTCATCCCCGGCGGCGGAATCGTCGAGACGATAATCAACTACATCATCGCGTTCTCGGGCAACTACCAAATGGGAGGCAGAGCAATGCAACCTGCAGGAAACGCGCCTCAAGGCTACCCCGGCCCCCAGGGCTACCCCGCGCCGCAGCCCTACCCGCCGCAGCAGCAGCCATATCAGCAACCCGGCGGTTACCCGCAAGGCCCGCAGATGGGCCCGCAGCCGGGATTCGCGCCCCCAAGGGGCGGCGTCATCACAGGCATCACAGGCATGTACCGCAACGCCATCATCGACGTGCCGCAGGGCGAAGAGATCATCCTCGGCCGTGACGCCGCGATGGCCCACGTCATAATTGACCAGGACGCCGACAGGGTCAGCCGCAGGCACTGCGGCATCAGATACAACCCGCAAGATGGCTCATACATAGTTACGGACTACTCGACAAACGGCACATTCCGCGAAGACGGCAGCCGCATGCCCTCGAACATGTCCGTCACGCTCATGCGCGGCGCGACGATAAAGCTGGGCAGCTCGAGCGTCAGCTTCCGCCTGGGCTGAAATTAGTTAGTTAATAGTTAGGAGTTAGGAGTTACTGTGTCCGCTGCGCGGACGAACCGGATGCTCTAAAGAAACACAACTCCTAACTCCTAACTCCAAACTCCTAACTAAACAAAGGGGTGTTGAAAGTTGCAAAAGCGGTGCGAGTATTGCTTTGAAATGTACGAACAGGAGTACGGCGTATGCCCCGCCTGCGGGCACGTACCCGGGGAACCGGCGAAAGAACCGTACTACATCTACCCCGGCCAAACCCTGAACAACCGCTACATAGTCGGCCAGGTGCTGGGCGCGGGAGGATTCGGGATAACGTACAAAGTATGGGACACGAGGCTGGAAACAGTGCTCGCGATAAAAGAATACTATCCCAGCGGACTCGTCAACCGCGCGCCGGGCTCGAAAGAAGTACTCCTTTTCACCCGCAACAGAAAAGAAGAGTACGACCACTGGCTCACCCGCTTCCTGGACGAAGCGAAAAGCATGGCAAAATTCAGCACCCACAGGAACATAATAAACGTCTTCGAATATTTCGAGGAAAACGCCACAGCGTATATAGTCATGGAATACCTCGACGGCATCACGCTCAGCGCCTTCCTTAAAACCAGCGTCCTCGACCTGCGCACCAGCCTCGACATAATCGGGCACGTATGCTCGGCCCTGCAGGACATCCACGCATCCGGCATAGTGCACAGGGACATCAGCCCTGACAACATCTTCATCTGCTCGAACAACGTCATAAAACTCATCGACTTCGGAGCCGCGCGCTTCTACCCCAACGAAGACAGGCAGATGACGATAATCCTCAAACCCGGCTTCGCGCCCCCCGAGCAGTATGAAAGCGTGAACCTGCAAGGCCCCTGGACGGACATATACGCGCTCGGCTCGACGCTGTACCTGATGGTCACCGGCGACAAACCGGAAGAATCGACCAACAGGCGCATAGAGGACACGCTGCCGCCCCCGGCGGAAATAAACCCCGGCGTACCTGAGCAGATCAGCAATACCATAATGAAAGCAATGGCGATAGACAGGCACATGCGCTTCCTGAGCGTCGCGGACTTCCGCAAAGCGCTCAACAACGAAAAGAAAGTCCTGCCCGTCGCCAAAGAGAAGAAAAGGCGCAAGCAAAAACGCCTTGCGACCGTCTTCGCCTCGCTCATAGTGATCCTCGCGGCAGCCGCGATAGTCTGGATGAACATCCAGGGCCAGAAGGTGCGCGACGCGGACATAACGCTGTGGTACTCATACTCAAGCGAAGCGGAAGCCGCGATGATGGACGAAGCCATCAGCTTGGTCATAGGCGATTTCAACAAAGCAATACCCAATGTGAGCATCGAAGTAAAAGCCTTCCCGGACGAGATATACGCCGCCGAACTCCTGGCGGCCGCGAGGGAAGGCAGGATGCCCACGCTCTTCCGGTCGACCGGCCTGCCGCCCGCAGTTATGGAATACGCCATGGACCTCAGTCCCGCGCTGGAGCAGCTTGAAACAAGCGACTACTGCTTCATGGAGAACTACAACTACTATTTCCCGGATAGGGACCGCGTCCCGCTCGGCTTCTACGCGCCGGTGATATACCTGAATAAGACGCTCTATGACCGCGGCGAGGACAGCATATCGGACATAGCAGCGCTCATGGACTCCGCCACGATGGACACCGGCGGGCTGGTAGTCGAAGAAGGCAAAGCGGCAGCCTATGTGGACGTCTACGGGCCCTACATCTACGCCGCCGAGCAAGAAGGCGCGAAAGCGCTGTTCCTCCTGGACGGCGCCTCCGCCTACCTTTCCGACACTTCGGATTACTTTGAAATCAGGGACGAGATGGCGGGATTCTACAGGCTCCTGCGCGTCGACAGCCGCATAGTCCCAGGCACCCTCACGGATATGTGGAGCATCAGCAGCGCCCCGGAAAACGAACTCGCGGCGGCGGAGATCCTCCTGCGGTTCATGCTCGGCGACAAGGCGCAAAACCATCTATACATGCGTGCCAGGGGCGGAGTGCTGCCAATCAACAGGAACCTCCTAAACATGTACTGCGAGATATACAACGACTTCGACGGATTCTTCATCAACTTGGAAAACTACGTAATGTCTTAGCGCCCCATGCCCCCTTCGCTTATGAAGGGGGTGGCGCCCAAAGGGCGCCGGGGGTTGTCTCACCCTCGCCACACAACCAGTTGCCCCAACCTACCAACCAGAGGATATGTTATGAAAATCTGCCTTGGATGCATGGAACACTACAGCGAAGAATTCAGCGTATGCCCGCACTGCGGCTACGTGGAAGGCGCCAAAGCCGTAGAAGCCCTGCAAATGGAACCCGGAACCATCATGGGAGGCCGCTACATAGTCGGCAGAGTGCTCGGCTTCGGCGGATTCGGCGTCACATACATAGGCTGGGACGCCCTGCTGGAACAAAAAGTCGCCATAAAAGAATACCTCCCCAGCGAGTTCTCGACCCGCGTGCCGGGACAGACGCAGGTGACAGTATTCAACGGCGTCAAAGAAGAACAATTCACCGAAGGCCTCGACAAATTCGTCGAAGAAGCCCAGCGCCTCGCAAAATTCCACAGCATGGACGGCATAGTAAAAATCTACGACAGCTTCAAAGACAACAACACAGCCTACATAATAATGGAATGCCTCGAAGGGGAGACCCTCGCCGAACTGCTCAAACGCGAGAACATGGTACCCCCCGAAAGAGCCATTGAAATGATAATGCCCATCATCAAATCCCTGCAACTCATACACGAGCAGGGCGTTATCCACCGCGACATAGCCCCCGACAACATATTTCTGACAAAAGACGGCCAGGTAAAGCTGATAGACTTCGGCGCGGCGCGCTTCGCCACGACCGCCCTCACGCGCAGCCTGACCGTAATGATAAAACCCGGCTACTCACCGGAAGAGCAATACCGCAGCAGGGGAGACCAGGGCCCCCACACAGACGTATACGCCGTCGGCGCGACGCTCTACCGCATGATAACCGGCTCGACGCTGCCCGAGGCGCTCGAGCGCAGAGCCTACTACGAAAGCAAGCAAAAAGACGTGCTCAAGCCGCTCTCCGCCTTCGTCAAAGACATAGACGAGAACCACGAGACCGCAATCCTCAACGCCCTCAACGTGCGCATAGAAGACAGGACACCCGATATGGCAACGTTCGAAGCAGAACTTACGTCCGAGGACATCGTGCCGCGCAGGCAGGGCAGGATCAAGAAAATCGACGTGCTGAAGTGGCCGCTGTGGACGAAAATCACAGCAACCGCCTCAGCCCTCACCGTCATAGTCATCGGCATACTGTTCGCGACCGGCGTAATCGACCTGCGTAAGGAGCCCGGTAGGGGGATTGAGCCAATCGAAGGCATGGTGACCGTCCCGTCGATAGTGAATAATACGCTCGACGAAGGCGAAAGACGCCTGGACGACGCCAGGCTCAACCACATGGTCGCACGAAGGGAGAACTCCGACAGGATAGCGGCGGGGATGATACTCGCCCAGGACGTAGACCCCGGCTACTACGTCGCTGAATACACGATGGTCAACCTGACCATAAGCGCCGGCGCCGAAACCGTAGTGCTCCCCGAAGTATCGGGCCTCAACGTCGGCGAAGCGGTAGAAGCGCTCGAAGCGCTTAATCTCGACGTGATCATCGACTTCGACTACAGCCGCGTGTTCGCCGCCAATACCGTAATAGCGCAAAGCGTGGAAGCAGGGGACAGGGTGCAGGTAGGATCGACCGTGGAACTGACAGTATCCATGGGCATAGACCCGAACGAAGATATCGAGGAAGTCCCCAGGGAAGTACCGCTCTTCGTCGGCATGGCGTACCGCGCCGCGCAGACCCTGATGCAAACCGAAGGCTTCGTCTTCTCGATACAAGCCTGGGAATACAGCGACGAATACGATAAAGACGTCGTAATGTGGCAGAGCGCCCCCGCCGGCACGATGCTGCTGACAGGCAGCACGATTCAGCTCACCGTATCGCTCGGTGAGAATATATTCGAGCTCGACGACGTCGTGTATGAAGAAAGAACGGCGGCGGTAACCCTCCTCGAAGGCAAAGGCCTCAAAGTCGAGGTGGAGCTTGTGAAGAACGACGATGTCAGAGCCGGGCTCGTCATCACGCAGCAACCCGCAGCGTACACCCGCGTCAGGCCCGGCGACACAGTGCGCCTGACAGTAAGCGAGGGCGGCGAAAGCTTCCCGATGCCCAATGTAGTAGGCATGAGCGAAGCCGCGGCCCGCGCCGAGCTATCCTCGAAAGGCATCTCCGTGACCGTGGACCACGAGAACAGCTCCTCGCCCGCCGGGACGGTGACGAAGCAAAGCATACCATTCAACACGCAAGTCAACAAAGGCGCCGCGGTGGTGCTGACCGTCAGCAGCGGCCCCGCAGAGACCCTTATCAGCATGCCGAACGTAGTCGGCATGAACGAAAGCAGAGCGCGCAGCGAAGTGGGGAACGCCGGATTCCAGTCCAGCGTAAGCTATGCCGAGAGCAGCACAGTGCCGCAGGGCAACGTGATCTCCCAGTACCCCGCCGCAGGCACGACGCACTCCAAAGGCACGACCGCGACCCTCACCGTCAGCAGCGGCCCACCACCCCGCACCGTGCCGAACGTAGCGGGCATGACGCAGGCAGCGGCCGAAAACGCCCTGCGCGGCCAGGGGTTCAATGTAAATTTATCCCCGAACGAATATAGCGACACAGTACCGAGCGGGCATGTCATAAAGCAGTACCCCGCAGCAAACACCTCCGCAAGAGCAGGCGACACAGTAACCCTGACGATAAGCGCCGGCAAACAGACAGCCACAGTCCCGCACGTCACGGGCATTAGCAGGCAGAACGCGACGACAGCCATTACGAACGCCGGTCTCAGCTACTCGATAGTCGAAGCCTTCGACGATATCGTACCCAGGGACAACGTGATCTCGCAAAACCCGCCGGGCGGAATGGTAGTCAACAGGAACGAAACCGTGTACCTGACGGTAAGCAAAGGGCGCGACCCGGACAAGATAGACAGCATCGAACTGACCCCGCCGAGCCTCATAGTAGGTAAAGGCAAGTCTTCCCAGATAACCATTGCGCTCACTCCCTCGAACGCAAGCCGCAACGGCATAGTCTGGACGTCGAGCAACACCTCGGTCGCCACGGTGAACTCGAGCGGCCAGGTCACGGGCGTCAGCGAAGGCCGCGCCACGATCACGGCGAGAACGCCGAACGGCAAGACAGCCACATGCTCCGTAACCGTGACAGAGATCAGCGTGACGCTCGATAACAAAACGCTCACCCTCGACGGCGGCCAGTCCTACCAGCTCAACGCTTTGATAGGCGGCATGCAGGCGAACGACGCAGTGACATGGACAGTCAGCGGAACCGGCGTGACAGTATCGCAAACCGGGCTCGTCAAAGCGGACGTGCCGCACGTGACCTCAATCAGCCTGAGCAGCACCTCCGCGACCGTCGATATAGGCATGAGCGCGAGGATAACCGCGACCGTGAACGTCTCCGGCAGCGGCAGCGCGGTGACAGTCACAGCGACAAGCAAGGACGACAGGGCGAAAAGCGACTCCTGCGCCGTTACGGTAAAGCCTCCGGATGACTCGGTCACATGGACCTCCAGCGATTCGAGCATAGTCCAGGTGACGGACGAAGGCCTCTTCCTCGCCAGGGCGAACGGCGTCGCGACATTGACCGCCGCCAGCAAAGCCGACCCGACGAAAACAGCTACCTGCAGGATTACGGTCGAGACCGACGAAGTGTCGAGAGTCACCGGCATAAATACGCAGCCCAATAAAACCGTATACCTCCCCGGGGAGACCATAGACCTAACGGGCTTCAGCTTCCAGGTGAGGTACGCCAGTAACAAGACAGGCGTGGAGCTCTACCCGTCGAGCCTCATAAGGGCGATATCGCCCTACACAGTCCCGGAAGTCTCAGGCACATACTCCATACTGATCGAGTTCACGACAGGCGACACCCTCCTGGTCTACTACGCAGTAATAGAACCCGCCCCCGGAGGGTAGAGCACCCCCCCCTAAACAACTCACAAAGGAAACAACGCCATGAAAAAGAGGATCCTCACAGCCGCGATAGCGCTACTGCTCATCATCACGCTCGCGCCCGTGACCGGCCAAAACGCCACAGCCGCGCGAACCGCGTCCCAAGTCACGCGCTACACCGTGCTCGTGCTCGACACAACCGGCCCATACTCCATATCCACCGGCTTCTACAACTCCGTGACAGTCGGATCACCCCTCGAAAACGTGAAACAAGCAGCGCTGAAATTCGTCGACGAAGTCCTGGGCGCCGAAGGCACTAACTACGTCGCGCTCGTAACCTGCACCAGCACAGCGCGCGTCGAAATAGGCTTCACGGACGACATCAGGACAATCAGCAACGCGATACGAGGCATACCCGAAGGCAACAGCGGCTCATCCTCAGGCTTCTCCAACTTCAACGAAGCGCTGGTGCTGGCAGACTCGCTGCTGCAAAACGTCGAGCAAACACACATGATCCGCAACATCCTCTTCTTCTCAGGCTGCCTGCCCGCAGCGGGCGAAAGCGCGGACGACGGCCGCTACTCAGCCTCGGAGTACAGCTACTACCAGGAATACTACGTGCTGGCCACCGGCATAAAAGTATACGCCCACGCCAACGTCGTCTACACGACAGCGCAACGGCTGAAAAACGCCGGATACAACATCTACACGCTGAGCTGCTTCACGAACCTCGACCAGCAGCCCGAATCATTCAAGTTCGCCAAGCAAGTCATGTACGATATACAAAACAGAGGATCCTATGACGCGGAAAACCCCGAAGACCTTATATATGAAATTGGCGAAGCCGCAAAAGAAATCGTCAAACCCGACGTAAAAGGCTTCTTCCGCTACGCAAGCGAAGGGAAGATGCAGACCGAAGAGTTCCTCTACTACGACGATATGTTCAACCATTCAGCCGCGACATACGACCATGACCTCGCGACAATGTCGCTAGAACTCGCGATGGCGGCATTCGGCGTGAACCGCAAGAAAGACAACAGCGGCAAAGACGTCCCCTACGCGACCGACGAAGAGCAAGCCGCGAACGTCATATCCCTACTGAAAAACCCGACAGACGCCGACGACCCCGGCAAACGCGGCCTGGGCTTCGAAGACGTCCACGCCGAGAACTACCGCCCGACCCCAACGGCGGACTCGATAGCAGCAGTGTTCGGCCACAAGACCATAACCTGCAGCGACGGCGACTACGAACTCATCGCAATCGCGATACGGGGCGGGGAGTATAAGGCGGAATGGGGCGGCGACTTCAAGATAGGCTCCGGCGACATACACGAAGGCTTCGAAATAGCCAAAGACAGCCTCATGGAGTACTTCTCCTCCTACCTCGACAGCACAGGCCTGCGCAGCGAGACAAAGGTAAAACTCTGGATCACCGGATACAGCAGAGCCGCCGCAGTAGCGAACCTGTTCGCGGCCGAACTCGTAGACAAGACGACCTCATCGCCCTATAAAATCGGCAGGCTGCGCATGAGCGGAGACACAGTCGCCTACACAGACGTCACCTCATGGGAAATCAAGCGCCAGGAGATATTCGCCTACTGCTTCGCGACCCCCAACAACTCGAAAAAGCCGGTCAACGGAAGACCGATAAAAAGCTCCGAAAACAGCTCGGAATATCCGAACATCTTCAACATAGTCAACCCGAACGACATAGTGCCGCGAGTCGCGCCGGAATCCTGGGGATACAGCAAATACGGCAAAACGCAGTTCATCCCCGCGACATACTACACGAAAGAAGGCTATACATTCAAAACCCTCGAGAAAGATATGCTCGCGCAGTTCACAGGCAGCTCGTCCGTGCTCTCCGGGCTCAACGCGAACTGGTACCTCATAAACAGCTTCAGGTACCACAAAGGCAACTTCGGCCCGGACTTCAGGTGGCCGCCCGGAGCGATATACGACGTCGGCCCCTACCCGAATAAAGATATACCCCTGAATATATTCTTCGACCAGGCGCTATGCCCGGTGCTGTTCGATACAGTATTTGAAAACAGGGACAACTACGTCAAAGAATATCAGGACGGCCTCGTGAAAAGCCTCTCGGAAGCCGGGACATTCGACCTCGCGGCAGCAGCGAGCGCATTTTCGGGCCCGATAGCCGGCATTGTGGTAAACGAATGGCTGTGGCAAGCGGCCTTCGGCGGCCTCGTGGCGAGCACTCTCGTCTCGATAGTCCCGGCAGACAGCGACCCAAAGATAGCAATAAAGCAAAACTCCCTCGACTTCCTGCTCAAAGACGTCTCGCAGGACGCGTCGAAAAAGCAGGTCGAAGCAAACCAGAAAGCGCTGATGCAAGGCCACTACCCGGAACTCTACCTAGCCTGGATGCGCGCCCTCCCGGCCGACTACTTCGGCGGCGTAGCAAGGCGCAACCCCGTATACTACAGGGTCATTCACATCGACTGCCCGGTCGACCTTGAAGTCTACGACGCGCAAGGGAAATTGCTCGGCAAGATCGAAGACGACATCCCGGAACTCAACGGAGATAGCGGCATACTCCTGACATACGACGGCGATGGGCAAAAAGCAGTCTACCTGCCTGCGGAAGAGGGGTATACGATAAAAATCACAGGAACCGACACAGGCACGATGACATACTCGGTAGCGGAATACAGCCGTGACGCCGGCGGCAACGTAAGGCTGGTCAACTACTACGACGTGCCGGTAACGGCGGGCGCGGAGTTCACATCCACGCTGGGGGCAGTCAGCCCCGCCGAAGAGGAAACAGTCTATGAACTAAGAGGCTCGCAAGGCAGAATAGCTCCCGACGACGACTTGAAAGAAGCCGCGATTGAGACATTCAGCGTCGACGTGAAAGTCGAAGGCTCCGGCGGAGCCGTAGGCGCGGGCAAGTTCAAGACGGGCTCGTTTACGGTAATGGAAGCCTTCCCGCTTGAAGGCGCGGACTTCCTCGGCTGGTACAAAGACGCTGCTCTGATAACCTCGGAGCTGACATACAAGCTCTGCGTGCGCTCCGACGCCTCGCTGACGGCCCGATTCACGCAAAGCACAGGAACCGTCGCCCCGACCAGCCCACCCCGCGAGCCGTGGGCGCCGAGCCTGCCGTCGATACCGCCGGGCAGCTCGCAAGGCGGAGGGGGAAACCCCGTCGTCGTGGTCCCGATAATACTGATCGCGGGAGGCCTCATAGCCGCCGTGATAATCTACTCGCAGAAGAAGAGCAAAGCGGCAGCCGGCGCAACGCCTGATTTTAGCGGCTACCAAGCGGGGAGCGATCGCTATGCGTACCAGCCCGATGGATCGGACTCGTACACAGGCAACGGCGCCTCCCGGCCAGACCGCAACGCCTACCCGGATGCATACGGGGGCGCAGGCTCTTACGGTTACGGCAGCGCAGGCCTGCCGTCCGGGCAAGCCGCGCAAAGGGGGTCGGTCAGCATCCTGACAGGATCCGCCGGGGGCAGAGTGATAATCCTGAACGAGAACGAAACACTCTACCTCGGAAAAGGCTCGCTATCACGCGTGCCGTTCCCTGACGACTACACGCACGTCAGCCGAATGCACTGCACGGTCACGTACAATCCTGCCGCAAATGTCTACACAGTAACAGACTCATCCAGCAACGGAACATTCCTCGGCGACTACATGCTGCCGAAAGGCGAAGCGATAACAGTGCAGCCCGGCTCCGTACTCAAACTCGCAAACGAAAACTGCACTATCCGCCTGGGCTAATCACACCAAAGGAGGCCATCACATGAACCCGAAAAAAGCTCTGACGATGCTGCTCGCGCTGCTCCTGTGCATAAGCACGATCACACCCGCAATCGGAACAGCATCCGCCGCAGAACAATGGGGACCCTGGTCGGACTGGTCAAAGACAAAAGCGACAGCATCGGCCACCAGACAAGTGGAAACGAAAGAAGTACACATCGGCTACAACCTCGTCTGGTACCAAACGCAAACAGCAGCCTCGCCATACTACCGCGAAATACGCAACTTCAGCATCAACGGCAACTACTCGGCATACAAAGCCCGCGTAAGTTACGGCGAACACCATTCCACCTCGACAGCGACGCTCGACCAGATCGAGAAAGCGAAAAAATACGCAGTCGGGGCGACAGTGACGCAATACTTCGAAGGCCAGACGCAAATAGCGTATAACCGCGGCAACAAAACGGCCTATGTCATTACGGGCAAAGACCTCTCCTGGTTCATATCGAGCAACAGGTACGAAACGCAATACAGATACCGCGACCTCAAAGCGAACCCCGACCCCGACCCGGATCCCGACCCCGACCCAGACCCGGATCCTGATCCCGACCCCGACAAGGAGTTCACAGTAATATTCTGCGACTGGGACGGCACAACGCTGAAGACGCAAGTCGTCAAAGAAGGCGAAGCCGCGCAAGCCCCGCCCGACCCTAAGCGCGAAGGCTACGACTTCAAAGGCTGGGACCGCCCGTTCAACTCCATCACGGCTGACGTACTAATCCTCGCGATGTACGAGATAAAGCCGCCCGAAAAGCCACTCTTCAAGCCCAGGACGGACGGCTACTCCTTCACAAACTCCAGAACCGACCTCGGCCTTTCAGCAAGCTACAAAACGCCTCAGCAGCTCTGGATCGAAGTCTATGGCCAGCAAAGAGGCACAGCCCTGTACAAACAGTTCGGACAGAACCTCTGGGGCGGAAGCTGCTTCGGCTTCTCCGTGACATCGACCAAGTTCTACAACAAAAACCTGGACCCCGTGTCATTCGGTGGCTCCACGACATACGCTATCTCCGCGCCGAAATCCTCGACCCACCGCGTCACGCAACTGATTGAGAAGGCGCAGATATCGTGGTACCTCGACGGAGTGCCGCACCCCATATTCAGCCGCGCCTCGCTGATAGCAGCCTGCGAGAACTTCGCGAAAACAGGAGAAGACCCGATAATCTTCTACATCGACGCGAAGGCCGGGAGCCGCGACTACTGCCACGCAGTAGTGCCGTACAAGGTTGAGCAAGTAGGTGCAGACACCAGGATATATGTCTACGACTGCAACCAGCCCGGCAACGAGAACGTATACTTCACAGCCCACTCCAACGGCTCGTACTCCTGTAATTATAAGTATGGCGGAAATACTATCAACATAACCCGGCTCGGCTACATAAGGCTGCAGCAAGTGCTCGACGGGGAAGCGAAGCCCACATACGGCAGGGTCTTCCTGTCAATCGCGTCGGAAGACGCCAAAGTATATACCTCCGGCGGCGTGGACGTCGACTACCTGCCTGAAGCCGTGAAGATTGAGGCTGCGCCGTACTCTGAGTTCATGGAAGACGCTCAGCCGTTCACAGCATACTGGCTGCCCGCCGGCGACTACATGGTCGTCGCCTATACCGACGAACCTGTCGCCATAACGGTATCGGACGATGCCGATTCCTACACAGTCAACCTGCTGCCTGAAGGCGACTACATATCCGTAGACATCGCATACTCGCTTGAAATCGCAGGCGCCGCGCACGGCAATATGACAGTATATACAGAAGATGGCGAAGAGCTTCTGGTGCCGATAGTCAACGCGCCCTCTGAGACTCCGATGCCCGGCAGCGCCGCGCACGGCAGGAGAAGGTTCAGCGACGTCAGGAGTGACGACTGGTTCGGCAGCGCTGTCGACTCAGTGGCGTCCGGCGGCATAATCCAGGGCGTGGGCGACGATAGGTTCAACCCGTACGGAACCCTCACGGTCGCCGAGCTAATAGCTATGTTGATGCGCACGCAGTACGGGCGCATGGAAAACCCCTACTCCACTGATTGGTTTGCCCCCTACATTGACGCCGCGATGGCAGAGGGCGTGCTATCCGAGAGCGACGGGCTCCAGCCGACTGCGGCCGTGACCCGCGCCCAGGCAGCGCTGCTGATGACGCGTTACATAGAACGCTTCAACCCGCGCTGGGCAGTAAAACGCGTCGACTCCCGCCCGTCGGACTACGCGAGCGTGCCGGGCGAGTATAGCGGAGCCGTCGAGAAAGCGTACCAATGGGATCTGCTCCACGGCGACACAGCGAACAGGTACAACCCGAACAACACCCTCACCCGCGCAGAAGCCGCGCAGATACTGTATAACTACTACACGATAATAAAGTAACAACCGACGCCACCCCGGCAGCACCCAACCTTGCCCTCTGCTTCCCGCTCGACTGAAAACCCAGCTACCCGGGCATATGCCCAGATGCTGGGTTTTGTCGCGCTTTGGTATAGGTTGGAGCAGTCGGTGCGACTCGCGGGCGGGTGGGAAGAGCGCCTCAGTGCTTCGCTTTTTTCACAGCCAGCGCGAACTTCCTCTTCAGGAGAACCACAGCTCCGAAGCCGGTCAGGATAAGGCCGATAGGCAGCAGCCAGAGCCACGCACCCCAGATACCCGTCTGCGGCAGCTCAAAATCGCCTAGCGGCACAGCCCAGTCGTCGAAGACCCATTCATCGTCGTCCCAGCCCCAGGCGCCAAGAGGCACATCGTCTTCATCGAACTCGACGAAGATAAGCTCGCCATCCTCGCCATATTGCGGAGTCAGCTTGTTGCCGGGGATTGTCGGCACAGGCGGAGCGCTGTGGTCTGAGCCGCCGGGGGTGTCCGGATTGGCCTGCCGCTTGCCGAAGTCAATCTCGGGGTAATTCTCCGGCCCGTCGCCGTCTTCGAAAACTACCTGCGGACGCCTTCTGCCGCCGTCGTCGTCATCGTCGTCATCGTCATCTGCGTCGTTATCATCGTCCGCATCGCCGTCGCCGTCATTGTCGTCGTCGCCCTCTCCGGGGATAACGTCGCCATCGCCATCATCGTCGTCGTCCGCGTCGCCATCGTCGTCATCGTCGTTCTCGATCGGGAGAACGTCGCCATCGCCGTCGTCGTCATCATCGGCATCGTCGTCGCCCTCCACCGGAGGCTTCTCCGGAGGAGTGGAAGGGGGGACATACGGTGCTGAGTAGCTGTTGGTGCAGACGACATTTATTGCCTCTGTTTCGTCCACAGTGCCCGTGACGGTCATGCCTGATTCAATGGCACCATCGTTGTTCCAACTGGTCGAGTAGTTCGTTACGCTTTCTTCGGTAATCTCGTAGGTCGCGCCCGGCGGGATAAAGAGGAACTCAGCGGTCTGGTCATGCTCAAGCATAAATGTGCTACCGTTTTCGAATAAAACCCCTAGGCCTCCATCAATCGAAAGCTCGATATATTCCAGATCCGTCTCATCAGCCTCGTCGCCTAGACTGAAAGTCACAGTGAACTTAAACTCTTGGCTTGTCGTCGTGTTCGTTACCTTTTTCGTTAGCATGAGGCTGCCGAAATCAGTATCGCCGGGATCGCCCCCACCGATGCCACCCCCACCGGCGCCACCATCATCCTTAGTATTGAGGAAGTAGTTGGGACCGTCGACCCAGATTGCGTCAGTCAATCCCCCGCCGCTGGCTGCTTTGATCTCGAAGTATAGTTCCGTAACATTTGCATTGTAACCACCACTATCGATTTCCTTTACATAATACCTGCCAACGGGTAGGAAGTTGGGATACATATTAAACTTCAGAGCATACGTGGAGTTGCTCTCCCTGACAATCTCGTCGGGGATCAATGAGGTTATTGTTGCTTTGCTTCCTTCAGCAAAGACCGCGAACCCAAAGGTTTCATTTGCACGGGGAGCGGTGCCGACTGAGTTGACATATTTTTGGAATCGAACTGTGTTGTTGAGCCCTCCGAAGTTACCGCCGACTTCTCCATGATTAAGTTGAATGTTCGTACCATCGACCTCGCCGATTAAACCGCCGGAAATCACGCCACTCATATTGCTGTACGAGTACCATTCGTGACAAAGGCAAGAGTTCTTGCCTTGTGTGTTCGGGCATATAATCTTTACGTACTTTACTGGCCAATCGGGATGACCATTGATGAATACCGTGGAGGTAGGTTCATACTTCCCCACCAGCTCCCATATTAAGTTACCGCTGGAACCCACGCCGACGTAGGCGAAATAGTAGGTGCCGTCAGAGTATATGTCGCTGCCTGCTGGCATCGTCCGAGAACCATCTGTCCAGACTCTCGGGTTACCTCCAAACGTTGTGCAGTGGAAACCGGCGTTGCTCATCTTCATCGGTACTATATCGCCAATATCGTACGCGCTCGCCGTGAACTGCAGCGCCGGAAGCATCGACAGCGCCATGGTGAGAACGACTGCCAATGCCAGGGTTTTTTTCTTCATTCTTCGTTTCATTTATCAAATCCTCCAAAATACTGTTTTCGTCTGTTTCTGTCTGTTGATGCCCTCATTATAAACCTGTCTCTCAAAAAGAGCATGAATCGCCTTGATTGTTTGTTACATAATACCTCCAAATCCCTGAAATGTAAAGCTTTCTTTACCTACGCCAATGCGCAACCTCCTGTCTTGTGTATATCTATGCCCATGCTATACCACATTATACATCGTTCGAGTCGCAGTTTAGTCGTATAATTGGTAGAAAGCGGTCCTCGTCCTGTTTCGTCTGACTGTCTTTCTGTTTTTCATTTGGTTACCTCATTTCATAATCTGTTGAGTTCATTATAAAGCTTCAAGTGGCTTGAAGGTCAATAGCCGTTTCTACATAGTATTCACCAAATTTGTAAACAAATTGTGAACAAACCAGCGACAAGCGTTTTTTACAGTTGCCATCTATTAATATTATCGTCGTTTTCTCCGGTTTTCATAGTGTTGAAAACAACACAGGAGAATCCCCCCTGTGTTGTGTCCCCTTGCCTTGTGCCCGCCAAAAACAGCACAAGAGAACCGTCCCCTTGTGTTGCTCAGCCGTGGTAGAACACAGTTTCGGACAGCGGGCTCCTCGCGCTGTGGAAATTGTTTATCCTGTTGCTCTCGTCGGCGTAACCCATAGGGATGCCGATGGCTACGTTCAAGTTGTCAGGTATGCTCAACTCACGGCGCAGCGCCTCGGGGTAGGAAACCGACGTAATCGCGGGAATGGTCGAAATCCCCTGCTCCTGCGCGAGCAGGCATACGCTCTGCGCGTAAGCGCCGAGATCGTAGAGCGACCATGAAGAATACATCTTATCCAGGCAGAGAAAAACGACCATAGGAGCGTCGAACATCCTCTGGTTCAGCTCGCCGAACTTATCCGCGTCCTCGCCGCAGTCGCGCAGCATGTCCGGGCGCAGGCCCATAGTCCTTTCCTTCGCGGCCTGCGGCCATTCCGCAGGGCGCGGAATATCCGTTGCCGTCTTGACGGCGCTCTTGTAGTTATCGGCGTATGCAGCCTTGATGCGCTCCAGCGTCGCGCCGGAGGCGACGAATACCGTCCATGGCTGCGTATTCGCCCAAGACGGTGTGCGAGCGGCCTTTTCGAGGATCTCCATAATCGTCTCTTTTGCTACGGGATCCGGCTTATACGCCCTGATCGAGCTCCTTTTCGCAATAGCTTCTGTTACGTTCATTATAGTCGTGCCCTTTCTTTCATATTCCTACTGCTTCGGCTTGGCTCCACTTTCGAGCAGAGCCTTAAGTGCTGCTATCTCAGCAGCCTGCTCGGCAAGCGCCGCGTCCTTGCCGGCAAGCGCCGCGTCCTTGCCAGCAAGCGCCGCGTCCTTGCCAGCAAGCGCCGCCTGCCATTTCTGGCTCTCTTCTTCTTTGCTGTTCCTCGCAACAGTTTCCCAGTACTTATCCCAATCCCATTCCTGAACCAGCATGTTAAACACCTCCGACGCGTTGTCTTCCAAGAACTCTTTCAGTATGTCTTCGTCTATGCACTCCTTGATTGCGCGCTCCACCGCTTTCGTAAACTCCATGCCGGACTGCTCGTAGGTGCGCGCTTTTGACACAAAAGTCACGTATCCGTGCAGATTCTCGTCCTTCCGTACTATGTCCTCGTTGTGACCGGGGTTGATATTGTACGCTGTGACAACGAGTTCGAGGGGACTGGTGCTACCGGGAAGCTTTGCGAACGATTCCGACAAGCGGTACGTCACCTGCTCAGGGAAGTCTTTTTTACCATTGTAGAGTACGTAGAACTCCGGCGTCGGGATGCTGCTTCACAGGCGAGAAAGCGTTGTATAACCCACGCTCCATCTCCGGCTCCGCGAACAAGTGCGTGAAAACGCTCGCCTTGTAGTTGCGATTGACTTTGCTCACGGCGCACCTCCGTTGCTCACCAAGGATTCTAGTGACAATATAGCACTTTCGCGTTGGGGTGTCAAGATTCCATCCTGAGACAGTTGTTGTTCCATCCTGGAAGGTGAGAGTATTGCTGCCGTCTTCAAGGAGGTCGGCACGAGCGTCGCCCCGGGGTGGGTGGGCGTGGGAGAGTCGAACTTACCTGTTTGTCGTAGGGAGGGGCGGCGCGGGATTCGGCGATTGCAATTTCACCTCTTGAAGCAGGACAAGAGAACCGTCCCTTTATCTTGTGAACTTGGCTTCTAGTCGGAGTGAGGGGCGGCGCGGTGCGGCATTCGGTGACTACGTTACCACCTCGAACAGGTCAGATACTATACCTGACGTACACGCTCCCCGGGTCGGCTGACGCGAGAGCAGAGCGAAAGCGCATGATAATGCGGTTGTGTTGTAGCGATAGTGCTTTGGGGTGCAAACGCGCGCGAGGGACGATGGACGGGAGTTCGAGCGGCCGAGGTCGTCCGCCCCTACGGAGGCGAGGAAATATGCACAAAACAAGACCCCCCGGGTGGGGGGGTCTTGTTTTGCTTGTGTGGTAGCTGGGTAACCTTTTGCTGGGTAACCTTATGGACGATTGTCAATCACGATGTAGATAGCTACGATGCCACCGCCACCAGGAGCCGTCACATAGTATATAGCATCTTTTGCACCAAGAGTAACAGGTTCGAGGTCAGCAGCATCAGATGTTCCATACGTTGTCGGGCCTGCTGCTGGGATATTGAAGGTGTACACTACGGCATCATCCTCAATGTCTTCCACGTAGGTAGCGCCATTAAACAGTATGCCGCCACTATTCGAGACCACCGCACCAGTTCCAGTAATTCCTCCGGAAGCAGGTGTGATTGTCCACGGCGAAGTCGAGGTATCGATAGATGCGTAGAGCTTATTTGCGTTAGTCGTGCCAATTAAGGCATCTCTTTGAGTAGTGGTTTTCGCCACAATGGTATCTTTCTCACCGCCGATGACAACGTCAATCGCATAGCCATCCTCATCGAGATTCCATGTACCAAGAGAGAACACATAGCGGGATATGGCAGCAGGAGTCACATTGTCGTAAACAAACACTACATCGGCTACGAGCGCGGCAGTCAGTGGCGGGTCAGTAATGCTTACTGCCTTTGTTGCCGCTAGTGGAGAAGTAGAACTTCCGAAGGATGGAACCGCGTTAACACCATTATACTTAGTAACAGTTCCAGTCGCATCTGAGCCCTTATAGTCTGCAACTACAAACAAAGTAGAATTGCCAACTCGCTGTACTGGACCTGCCGTGAGAAGTGATGTGTCGCCACGAGTGATTGTAGTGATAGTGCCTGTGTTGAGAATGGCTTTCGATGTGGAAATCGTTGCAAATGAGTAGAATCCATCGCCATCAATATCGTACTCGAGAACTTCGCCTATCACACCAGTTGATGCTAGGGCAGCTTTCAACGGGGCCTGAATGACAGTCCCACTCAAGTCAACAACATCTGCAAAATACTTGGTTACTACTGCCCCGTCTATAAGTTCACTGCGATTATACTGCTTCAATACCAATACAATCGGGATTGGCGGTGCTGCGGGTGAGACTTCAGCGAGGATATAGCCAAAGCTGTCTACATAGAAAGACTTGGAATCTTTAGATACTGTAGCTGTATACGATCCAGCTTTAGCAACCCTTGTAGCGTTACCACCGAGCGTAATTACTCCGCCGCTAGTAACTGAGGAGATAGCCCCTTCTATGGTTTCAACTGCCTCAATGTAAAGGACTTTCGCTCCCTTGTAGTACAATACGAAGTCGCCTTTCGCTATAGTACCACTCAGAGCTGCTGTGTCAGGTTCAAACGCTTCGTCAACGTGTGACGTGAACACGTCGCCATCCTGTGAGCCAACTGTGTACTTCGTAAACGCGCCCTTCGTTGCTGTTGCTGCTGTTGCTTTAACATCAGCAACTTTTGCAAAGCTGGGCTCGATTACGACTGCCTTGTAGTTGAGGCCTACTTTGTAGATTTCTGTTATGACACCGTAACCGATATTCCCAGCTGCGTTTGCTGGTGCGGTTCCTGTCCTCAGTGATGTTAGTGTGGCAGTCTCAGGTGTCTGACCGCTTGCGGCATTCCAAGTCGCGTCAATGTCGCCTTCCTTGTTGATAACCTTATAGAGGTCAGATTGGGTGAAGCTCTTTTCAAAGGTTTCAACGGGGTCGCTGCCTTTGCCCTTGAATATCGGGGCACCTTTGTAGAGCCAGACAATTGAGGGGCGTCCGAGGTCATCGGGGTCATCATCCAGTTCGAGTCCGAATACGGTTTTGGCAAGTGAGTCAACGGCTTCCTCTTTTTCTGTCGTAAACTCATCAACTGCGTAGTGTGCCATGAATACAGCGTCCGCTGTAGGTTGGCTTATTGCTGGAGTTGCACCAGCCTTTGCATCGGTGATGGCCTTTACCACAGCATCAACAGCTGCTTGCCTAGAAGTGAAGCTGGTGTTCTCAGCGATGACCCCAGCAATAACGTTCATTACTTCAACGGTATACTTGTCCTGTCCGCTAACCGTGGTATTTGTTGTGCTGAACGCGGGGCCAGCTGTCACTTTGTAGAACGTTGTCTTGACTATCTCTGTCTTTGTGTAGCTTAGCAAAGCGTTGAACGCATAGACTACGACCTGCTCGCGCGTTGCACCTTCTGTAAAGTTGACGTCGAGTGTGAAGATTCCCAAGTCGTATGCGTCGATGTAGGCATTCATAGCCCATGCATCGCCTGTGTACTCGCCGTTAAGGCCGTAGCCAAGGGCGCGAAGCAGCATTACGCAGAACTGAGCTGTCGTCACGAGGTTGTCAGGGCCGAAAGTGCCATCCGGATAACCGACGATGATACCATTCGCAACGCAGTAGGTGATGTAGCCACTCGCGTAATGATCGGCTTGAACATCGCTGAACTGTGTGGAACCAAGCGGCAGCTTATCGGCTGTTTCGCCAAGGAGCAGCCACGCTATAATCTTCGCGGCCTGCGCACGGGTGAACTGACCCTTAGGACCGAAGTTGCCTTCCGGGAAGCCCTGGGTAATCCCGAGCCCTGTCATGACGTAAAGGGCTTCGAGTGCGGCTTCGTCTACATCATCGATGTCGGTGTAGTCGGCGGCGTCTTTCGCAGCGGCGAACGACATTAGCCCGACACACAAGGACATGACCAGAAGCAGACACAAGAGTTTTTTCGCTGTCTTCATGTTTTTCCTCCTTAAAATTGTTCCCTTGTAGGGAATCGTTTGGGGGGACGGACGCCCCCTTTTTACGCGTGAATCATAGCACAGGTGTTTTGCTTCGTCAAGTGGTTTTTCAACAATGTAATATACATGAAACATTGAAGAAATATTTCTGTAGCAATAGTTTCGCGGTGTTACTTGTTTGTAGGGTGTTTTTTGGTGGGGGATGCGTGGTTGGAGGGGCGGTGGGGAGTGGGTGTTCTTGCTGGTATAGGGAGGTTGAGTCTCAAAATGAGACTCAACCTGAAGCGTTGCGGCGTCAGGGGTTTGGGGGTGGGGGGACGGGGGGGACGGGGTGCGGG